>JBARNF010000585.1:0-15185 GCA_049802835.1 Bradyrhizobium sp. | reverse complement strand
GTCACGGATTGGCCATCACAGTTAACGAACTGCAAATCAGCCGGTCGAAGCTCTCCTAGCACGCCACCTCAGGCGAGGCGAATGCGGAAACCCTTTTCAGGACACGATTTGATTCAGAAAGTTACATCCGAAGAGAAGGAAAAACGAAGTATTTTGAAGGGCCTGCGGCGCGGCCTTCGCGTGTGGCGAGCGCCCCGTTCACGCATCGCGACAGATCATGGCCACAATGGTCGAGCCGTCTTCACGCCTGCGTGTGCGTCACGTGAGGAAGGTAACGCGGTGGATCCGGCCGGCGAAGGACCTGTTACCAGATCGCTGGAGGATCCCATGATCGCACGCCTCGCATCACTCGCTGTCACGTCCGCACTGTCCCTCGTCTCCCTCGGCGCGACGCCGTTGCCCGCAACCGCCGGCGAGCGCCCGGTGGTGATCGAGCTGTTCACCTCGCAAGGCTGCTCGTCCTGCCCACCTGCAAATGCCTATCTGAACGAGCTGGCGCGGCAGCAGCGCGATGTGCTGCCGCTGGCCTTCCACGTCACCTATTGGGACCGGCTCGGCTGGAAGGATCCGTTCTCACTCTCCGCGGCGACCGACCGCCAGGCGCGCTATGGCAGCCGCTTCGGCGACGGCTCCTACACGCCGGAGATCGTCGTCGAGGGCACGACGAGTCATGTCGGCTCCAACCGGGCCGAGGTCGGACCGGCGATCGACCGTGCCCGAGGCGCGCGGTCGACTGCGGCGACCATCAAGCTCGCGCGCAACGGCAACCAGATCAGCGTGGAGATCGGCGGCGGCGAGGGTCGCGGACGCGCCCTGCTGGTCGGATTCGACCATCGGCATGAGACGGCGATCGGTCGCGGCGAGAATAGCGGCCGGAAGCTGGAGGAGCTGAACGTGGTCCGCTCGGTCCGCGCGCTCGCCGATTGGAACGGCGCCGCGCTGCGCCTCACCGAGCCGATGCCTGAGGGCGAGGATGCCGCCGTGCTCCTCGAAGCCGCCGATGGACGCATCGTCGGCGCCGCCCGACTGTAGCGGGCCGCGGCGTTACGTGGCGGCGCAGTGGCGGCGCCAGAACAGGCGATAGGCCTCCTCGACCTTGCGGGTGTAGGTCTCGACATTGCCGGCCGCGGATGCCGCGACCATGGCCGGCAGCGCGGCCCGCAGCCTTGCCAGCTCAGTCGGCTGGCCAGCGTGCCTCAAGGCGATGGCGATGTAGCCGTCATCGTCCTCGGCCACCCAGTCGTCGAGCCCGACCGCCTTGATGATGCCTCCCGCCGCGCGCGAGGCGGCACTGAGACCGAGCTTGGCGACGACGGGCACGCCCGCCTGCAGCGATTCCCAGGTGCTGACGCCGCCATTCTGCGGGAACGGGTCGAGCGAGATGTCGATGCCCGCGAACTGCGCGATGTGCTGATCGCGCGTCGATCCGCCGAGGCAGGTGACGCGCGCCTCGGCGATGCCATGTGCCACGAAACGCGCCACGAGACCGTCGCGCAGGAAGGGATCATCGAGCGCGCCATTCTTGATCACGATCCGGGAGTCCGGCAGCCGGCCCATCAGTCGCGACCACAGCGCGAGCACGGGCTCCGAGATCTTGTCGATCCGGTTGAAGACGCCGAACGTGACGTAACCGTTGCGCAGCATCGGCAGCGGCGTCGGCTGCCAGCCCCGCAGTGGATCGGTGGTGATCACCGCGGGCAGATCATGGACCTGCTCGGCGAACAGATGACGCGCGGCCTGCGGCACCGTCACCGGGTCGGCAAAGAAATAGTCGATGGTCGGCAGGCCGGTGCCGGTGCCGCTGCCCCAGGCTGTGACCTGGACCGGCGCGGGCTTGCGCGCAAACACCGGCAGCCGGTTGCCGGCAGAATGGCCGGAGAGATCGACCAGGATGTCCACCTGGTCGATCTCGATGCGGTCGGTCAGTTCCTCGTCGGACATCTGCCACGCATCGACCCAGACGTCGGCCGTAGCGCGGCATTGCTCCGTCATCACGTCCTTCAGCGGCGAGCAGGAATAGCAGACCACCTTGAACGCCTCATGGTCGTGATGGCGCAGCACCGGCAGGAACACCAGGGCGGCCGAATGGGTCCTGAAATCGGACGAGACATAGCCGATGGTGAGCCGACGCTCCGGATCGCGGTCGCGCAAGGGCTGTGGCCGGCGCGCGATCTGGGCGCCAATCCTGGTCCACCATTCCCGCCTGACGGCCTGATGCTGGGCGAAGTCGGCGTCAGGCATGAAGTCGAGCAGGAAGATCTTTGCTGTGACCGCATCGCCGAAATCGGGCTTGAGCTCGAGCGCGTGCTCGACGTGCTGCAAGGCCGTGGCGAGATCGCCCTGCTTCGAGAAGCATTCAGCGAGCCAGGTCCAGGCGACTTCAGACGCAGGGTTCTGCTCGAGCACCTTGCGGCAGGCATCCATCGCCGGCGCGATGTTGTTCTTGATCACGCTCAACTGGGCGAACCCCAGCAGCGCCACGTCCTGCCGCGGATCGAGCGCCAGCGCCGCATCGTAGTCCGCCTTGGCCCGGTCGAACTGCCCGGTCTGCTGCAGCAGCCGGCCGCGCTGCGCCAGCACCTGCGCGGCCCGGGGCTTGATCGCGAGCGCGGCATCGAACGCCGCGAGCGCGTCGTTGAAATGACGCAGATTGATGCTGGCCAGTCCCTTGCCGAACATCGCCTCCATGTGGCGCGGATTGAGCGACAGCGCCCGATCGAAGCTGTGATTCGCCTCGGCGTTGCGATTGTGCGGCAGCAGCGCCATGCCGCGGTTGCAATAGGCGTCGGCATAGTCGGGCTTCAGCGCGATCGCCCGGTCGTGCGCCGCGATCGCCTCCTCCGGCCGGCCCAGGCGCATCAGCGTGTTGCCGAGCCCGGTCTGCGCGACCACGAGATTGGGCTTCAGCGCGATCGCGCGCTCCTGGCATTTGCGCGCCTCGTCGTAGCGTTTGCTGTTGAACAGCGCGAGGCCGAGATTGGACAGCGCCTCGGCATGGCGTGGCTCGATCTCGACGGCCTTTGTCAGGGCCTGCTCGGCGAGCTCGAGCTGGCCGTTGTCGAGCGCCGACACGCCGAGCAGATGCAAGGTGTCGAAATGATCGGGCAGCAGCGCCAGGATCTGACCGCAGATCGCCTGCGCCTCGGCCGGCCGCCCGGCGCGATAGGCCGCGACGGCGCGTGGCAGCAGCTCATCGGCCTGCTTGCGATGCTTCTTCTGAAGCCTCGCATTCTGGAAGGCCCGGGAACCGACATCGCTCGCCAAGGATGGCCTCCAAAGGTGACTTGCAAAACCTACGCGTGGACCGTCTCAAACTCCGGCATCGCTTCATGCCGGACCAGACAGCACTCAGCTGGCGCTGGCGCAATGACGCCGCCAGAACAGGCGATAGCCTTGTTCGACCTTACGCGTGTAGGTCTCGACATTGCCGGCCGCGGAGTTGGCAACCAGTGCCGGCAGATCGGCCCGCAGCTTCGCCAGTTCGTCGGACCGCGCTGCGTGCTTCAACGCGGTCGCGATATAGCCGTCATCGTCCTCGGCGACCCAGTCGTCGAGCCCTATCGCCGTGACGATGGCGCCGGCGGCGCGCGACGCCGCGCTGCGTCCGAGCTTGGCGATGACGGGAACGCCGGCCTGCAGCGATTCCCAGGTGCTGACGCCGCCATTCTGCGGGAACGGGTCGAGCGAAATGTCGACCAGCGCAAACTGCGCGATCTGCTGCTCGCGTGTCGACCAGCCGAGACAGGTGATGCGGTCCTGGGTCACGCCATGCGCGGCGAAGCGGGCCAGCAGGCGGTCACGCAGCAAGGCATCGTCGAGCGAGCCGCTCTTGAGCACGATGCGCGAGTCCGGCAGCTCTCGCATGAGGCGCGTCCAGACGGTGAGCGCCGGATCGGAGATCTTGTCGAGCCGATTGAACACGCCGAAGGTCACATGGCCGTTGCGCAACACCGGCAGCGGCGTCGGCGGCATGTCCGGCAAGGCTTCCGTGGTGATCACCGCAGGCAAATCATGGACCTGCTCGGCAAACAAATGCCGCGCGGCCTGCGGCACTGTCACCGGATCGGCGAAGAAGTAGTCGATGGTCGGCAAGCCCGTGCCGGTGCCGCTGCCCCACGCCGTCACCTGAACCGGCGCGGGCTTGCGGGCAAACAGCGGCAGACGGTTGCCGGCGGAATGGCCCGAGAGATCGACCAGGATATCGACCCCATCGGCTATGACGCGATCCGCCAGCTCGTCGTCCGACATCTGCGAGGCATCCACCCAGACGTCGGCGCAGGCCCGGAATTGCGCCGTGACGGCATCCTGGACCGGCGAGCAGGCATAGCAGGCAACGCGGACATCCTGCCGGTCGTGATGCTTCAGCACCGGCAGAAAGGTCAGCGCCGCCGAGTGGTTCCTGAAATCGGAAGAGACGTAGCCGATGGTGAGGCGCCGCTCCGGATCGAGGTCGCGCGGCGGCAATGGTCTGCGGGCGACGTGGCTGCCGATCCGCTGCCACCATTCGCGCCTGACAGCCTGATGCAGTTCGAAATCGGCATCGGGCAGGAATTCGAGCGTGAAGATCTTGGCGGTCATCGCCTCCGCGAAGTCGGGCCTGATCTCCAAGGCGCGGTCGAAATGATCGACGGCCGCACTGACCTCGCCCTGCTTGCCGTAGCAGACGCCGAGCCACAGCCAGGCATCCTCGGAGCGCGGGTTCTGCTCCAGCACCTTGCGGCAGGCATCCACCGATTGCGCCACGTCCTTGAAATGGCCGAGCTGGGCCTTGCCGAGCAGCGCCATCTCCAGCATCGGATCACGTGCCAGCGCGGCGTCGAAATCCGCCCGCGCCTGGTCGAAGCGCCCGGCGATCTGATGCAGCCGGCCGCGCTGCGCCAGCACCTGCGCCGCGCCGGGCTTGATCGCGAGCGCGGCATCGAATGCCGCGAGCGCCTCGTTGAAGTGACGCAGGTTGATGCTGGCCAGCCCCGTGCCGAACATCGCCTCCATATGGCGCGGGTTGAGCGACAGCGCGCGATCGAAGCTCTGGTTGGCGTCCTCATTCCGGTTGAGCGGCAGCAGCGCCATGCCGCGATTGCAATAGGCATCGGCGTAGTCGGGCTTCAGCGCGATCGCCCGGTCATGAGCCACGATCGCCTCGGCCGGCCGACCCAGGCGCATCAGCGTATTGCCGAGGCCGGTCAGCGCGACAACGAGAGTGGGCTTCAGCGCAATAGCCCGTTCCTGAGCCTTGCGGGCCTCGTCGTAGCGTTTGCGGTTGAACAGCGCGAGGCCGAGATTGGACAGCGCCTCGGCATGACGCGGCTCGATCTCCACCGCCTTCGTCAATGCCTGCTCAGCCAGCTCGTGCTGGCCGCTGTCGAGCGCCGATACGCCGAGCAGATGCAGGGCATCGAAATGGTCGGGCAGCAGCGCCAGGATCTGTCCGCAGATCGCCTGCGCTTCGGCCCGGCGACCACCGCGATAGGCGGCGACGGCCGCGGGCATCAGCGCATCGGCCTGCTTGCGATGCTTCTTCTGAAGCCTCGCATTCTGAAACGCGCGGGAACCGACATCGCTAGCCAAAGAAGGTCTCCACCGGGATGACGCGCAGATCGACAGAGTGGACTTATTGCAGCCTCGCGCGATGCCGCCGCAGGCGAACCTCAGCCGGCTTCCGCGCAATAGTGGCGCCAGAACTGCCGGTAGCCTTCCTCGACCTTGCGCGTGTAGGTCTCGACATTGCCCGCCGCAGAATTCGCAACCCGCGCCGGCAGCTCCGCCCTGACGCGCGCCAGCTCGGCGGGCTGCGCGGCATGTTTCAGCGCGATCGCGATGTAGCCGTCATCGTCCTCGGCCACCCAGTCGTCGAGCCCGATCGCCTTGACGATCGCTCCGCCCGCGCGCGAGGCCGAGCTGTTGCCCAGCTTGGCAACGACCGGAACGCCGGCCTGCAGCGATTCCCAGGTGCTCACGCCGCCATTCTGCGGGAACGGATCGAGCGAGATGTCGATGGTGGCGAAGGCTGCGATGTGCTCTTGCCGCATCGATGCGCCGAGGCACGTCAGCCGGATCTCTTCGATGCCGTGAGCGACGAAGCGCGCAATCAGCCCGTCGCGCAGGAAAGCGTCGTCGAGCGCGCCGTTCTTGACCACGATGCGCGCATCCGGAAGCGCGTGCAGCAGCGCCGACCAGACGGCAAGCACCTGATCGGAAATCTTGTCGATGCGGTTGAAGACGCCGAAGGTGACGTAGCCGTTGCGCAGCATCGGCAACGGCGTCGGCTGCGCGGCCGGCAGCGGATCCGTCGTGATCAGCGCCGGCAGGTCGTAGACCTGCTCGGCGAACAGCGGCCGAACGGCTGCGGGCACCGTGACCGGATCGGCAAAGAAGTAGTCCATCGTCGGCAGACCGGTGCCGGTGGCGTTGCCCCAGGCCGTGACCTGGATCGGAGCGGGCTTGCGCGCGAACACCGTAAGGCGATTGCCGGCCGAATGACCGGAGAGGTCGACGAGAATGTCGACCTGGTCCGCCTGGATGCGATCGGCGAGCTCGTCGTCCGACAGCTGCCAGGCGTCGACCCAGCCATCGGCGGCAGCCTTGCATTGGTCCGTCACCGCATCCACCAGCGGCGAGCACGAGTAGCAGATGACCTTGAAGACCTCGTGGTCGTGATGGCGCAGCACCGGAAGGAAGGTCAGCGCCGCCGAATGGCTGCGGAAGTCGGACGACACGTAGCCGACCGCGATACGCCGGTCGGTGTCGCGGTCGACGGACGCGAGTTGCCGCTGCGGAATATGGGCGCCGATGCGGTCCCACCATTCGCGTCTCGCGGCCTGATGCACGGCGACATCGGCCTTCGGATAGAAATCGAGCGCGAAGATCTTCTTCATCATCGCGTCCTCGAAATCCGGCTTGATCTCGAGAGCGCGGTCGAAGTGCTGGATCGCGGTGGCTGTATCGCCCTGCTTGGCGAAACAGGCGCCGAGCCAGGCCAGTGCGATCTCAGACGCCGGATTGTGCTCCAGCACCCGTTTGCAGGCGGCCATGGCCGGTGCGATCCGTTCGGTGAGCACGCAGACATGGGCCTTGCCGAGCAGCGCGGCCTCCAGCACCGGATCGGTCGTCAGCGCGGCATCGAAATCCGCCTCGGCCTCCTTGAACCGTCCCATCTGGATGTAGAGCCGGCCACGCTGCGCGATCACGGCTGCCGTTCCCGGCTTCATGGCGAGCGCCGCATTGAATGCCGCGAGAGCCTGGTCGAAATGCCTCAGATTGATGCTGACCAGCCCCTTGCCGAAGGTCGCCTGCATGTGCCGCGGCGCCAACGCCAAGGCGCGCTCGAAGCTCTGCCGTGCTTCTTCGTTCCGCAGCAGAAGCAGCTGCGCCATGCCCCGGTTACAATAGGCGTCGGCGAAGTCGGGCTTGACGGCAATCGCCCGGTCATGCGCCTCGATCGCCTGTTCGAACAGCCGCATGTTCATGAGCGTATTGCCGAGACCGGTCAGCGCGGTGGCGAAATTCGGCTTCAGTGCGATGGCGCGCTCCTGGGCGGCGCGGGCCTCCTCATAGCGCTTCATGCTGGAGAGGACGAGGCCGAGATTGGCCTGAGCCTCGGCATTGCGCGGCTCGACCGCAACGGCACGGGTCAGCGCCTGCTCGGCGAGATCGAGCCGGCCGCTGTCGAGCGCGGAGGCGCCCAGAAGGTGCAGAGCCTCGAAATGATCGGGCACCAGCGCCAGGATCTGTCCGCAGACCGCCTGTGCATCCGCATGCCGGCCGCCGCGGTAGGCCGTGACGGCCTGCGGCAGCAGGCCATCGGCCTGCTTGCGGTTCTTCTTCTGCATGCGCGCGTTCTGGAACGCGCGCGATCCGATCGTGCTTTGCAAGGATGCTCTCCGGCGGAGGACGTCCTGCGCTATCTAGCACGGCTCGCGTGATTCGAGGGGAGGCCCCCCGCCCTACTCGCGGCGGTAATCGTCCTCGATGCGGATGATGTCGTCCTCGCCGAGATACGAGCCGGTCTGGACCTCGATCAGCTCCAGCAGGATCTTGCCGGGGTTCTCCAGCCGGTGCACCGCGCCCATCGGGATGTAGATCGATTCGTTCTCGTGCACGGTCTTGACGGTCTCGTTCACGGTGACCCGCGCCGCCCCGCGCACCACGATCCAGTGCTCGGACCGGTGATAGTGCTTCTGCAGCGACAGCCGTTGGCCCGGCTTGACGACGATGCGCTTGACCTGGTGGCGTTCGCCATTGTCGACCGATTGGTAGCTGCCCCAGGGGCGATGCACCTTGATGTGAGCCTCGGTGACTTCCGGAGCGACCGTCTTCAACCTCGCAACCAGCCGCTTCAGTCCATTGGCATCGCGCTGGCGCGACACTAGGATCGCATCCTGCGCAGCCACCACGACGAGATCATCCACGCCCTCGAGCGCGACCAGCGCCTTGTCGGTGACCACGTTGCAATTGCGGGAATCCTCGAACACGGCGATGCCGCGCGCGGCATTGCCCTGCGCGTCCTTGTCCGACAACTCCCAGACCGCGTGCCAGGAGCCGACGTCCGACCAGCCGCACGACACCGGCGCAACGGCCGCCCGCTCGGTCTTCTCCATCACGGCATAGTCGATCGAGATCGGCTTGGCCGCCGCGAAGGCGTCGGAGTCCAGGATGATGAAGCTGAGATCTCGCCCGGCTTTGGACACCGCATCGGCCACGGTCTGCACGCTGGCGGCATCGAACTTGCGGTATTCGTCGAGCAGGACGCCGGCGCGGAACATGAAGTTGCCGCTGTTCCAGAGATAGCCCTCGCGGATGTAGCGCTCGGCAGTCGGCTGATCCGGCTTCTCGACGAATTTCGCGACGGCCCGCACCTCTCCGGATACCGCCGAGCCCGGGCTGATATAGCCGTATTCGGTGGCGGCACGTTCCGGCTTGACGCCGAAAGTGACGATCCGCCCGCTCTCGGCGGCAGTCAGTCCGGCGCGGCAGGCGTCGAGGAAGGCCGCAGTGTCACGTACGACATGATCGGCGGCGAGCGCCAGCACCACCGCGTCCTGATCGCGCGACTGCGCAAAGGCGGCACCGGCTGCAATCGCGGGTCCTGAATCACGTCGCATCGGCTCCAGCAGTACATCGGCCTCGATGCCGATCTCGGCCAGCTGCTCCAGCACCATGAAGCGATAGGCCATGTTGGTGATGATGATCGGCCGCGCGAACAGATCGGCGCCCGACACCCGCAGCAGCGTGTCCTGGAAGGTCGAACGGGCGCCGAACAGCGGCAGGAACTGCTTCGGCCGGACCTCCCTTGATGCCGGCCAGAGCCGGGTTCCGGCGCCGCCACACATGATGAGAGGAATGATGCGTCCGGTCATGAAATGAAGCCCTCAAATCCGATGATAGTCGCGATACCAACGCGCGAACCGCGCGATACCGTCGGCGATCGCGGTTGCCGGCCGAAAGCCGATGTCACGCTCGAGATCGCTCACGTCCGCATAGGTCGCTTCGACGTCCCCGGGCTGCATCGGCAGCATCTCCTTGATGGCCGGCCGCCCGAACTCCTTTTCCAGCAGCGATATCACGTCGATCAGCTGTTCGGGGTGATTGTTGCCGATATTGTAAATCCGCCACGGCGCCCGGCTGCTCGAAGGGTCGGGTTTGTTTCCGTCCCAATCCGGATTGCCCTTGGGCGGGCGGCCGATCAGGCGGACGATGGCCTGCACGATGTCGTCGACATAGGTAAAATCGCGCTGCATCTGGCCGTGATTGAAG
Source organism: Bradyrhizobium sp. (assembly GCA_049802835.1). Taxonomy (GTDB): domain Bacteria; phylum Pseudomonadota; class Alphaproteobacteria; order Rhizobiales; family Xanthobacteraceae; genus Bradyrhizobium. The sequence goes on along the minus strand of JBARNF010000585.1, from coordinate 5,432 downwards.
AGCTTGACCGGCTGTCCCGCCAAAATGGCCTTGGCGAAGATGAACATGGCCATGTCGGGCCGGCCCCAGGGACCGTAGACGGTGAAGAAGCGCAGTCCCGTCGCGGGCAGCCGGTACAGATGGCTGTAGGAATGCGCCATCAGCTCGTTCGCCTTCTTGCTCGCCGCATAGAGGCTGATCGGATGGTCGACATTGTCCTTGACCGAGAACGGCAGCTTGGTGTTGGCGCCGTAGACGGAGGACGACGAGGCGAACAGCAGATGCTCGCAGCCGTGATGCCGGCAGCCTTCGAGCACGTTGATGAAGCCTTCGAGATTGGCATCGACATAGGCGTGCGGATTTTCCAGCGAGTAGCGCACGCCCGCCTGGGCGGCGAGATGCACCACGGCGGGAAAGCGATGCCGGGCGAACATTGCCTTGATGCCGGCGCGATCGACCAGATCCAGTTTGTGGAACGTGAAGCCGGGCTGCGTCTTCAGAATGTCGAGGCGCGCTTCCTTCAGTCGCGGATCGTAGTAATTGTTGAGGTTATCGATGCCGACCACCTGACGTCCCTCGGCGAGAAGCCGCTGCGTCAGATGAAAGCCGATGAAGCCGGCCGCGCCAGTCACGAGGATGGGATTGTCTGCCATGGTCGCTCCGTCAGGGTCGCCATAGTTCGATGGCGGCGGGTTTGCTCGCGCGGTCGAGCTTCATCTTGACGTCGAGCACGAGGCCGCTCTCCTCGCGCAGCAAGCCCTGCACCAGAGGCCAGCCTCCGGTGAGATACTGGTCGTGCGAAACGGCGAGCACGACCGCGTCGGCGGGACGCAGCGCTGCCATCGCCGTGAGGCCGATGCCATATTCCTCGTGAACGGCCCCAGCATCGGCCAGGGGATCGGCGACCTGCACCTCGACGCCGAACGACTGCAATTCGCTGATGATGTCGATCACCCGGGAGTTGCGGATGTCCGGCACGTTTTCCTTGAAGGTCATGCCGAGGATGGTGACGACGCCGCTGCGTCCCCGGCGCTTCAGCAGCCCGCGGATGCATTCGCGCGCGATCCGCCGGCCCATCTCGTCGTTGATACGACGTCCCGCCAGGATGACTTCGGGATGATAGCCGGCCTTTTCGGCGCGGTAGGTGAGGTAGTAGGGATCGACGCCGATGCAGTGCCCGCCGACCAGCCCGGGCGTAAAGGGCAGGAAGTTCCACTTGGTTGCCGCCGCCGCGAGCACATCGCCGGTATCGATCTCGAGCGCCTGGAAGATCAGCGAGAGCTCGTTCATGAAGGCGATGTTGAGATCGCGCTGGGTGTTCTCGATCACCTTCGCGGCTTCGGCCACCTTGATCGAGGGTGCGCGATGGATCCCTGCCGTGACCACCGATCCGTAGACGTCGGCGACGATCTGCAGCGTTTCCGAATTTTGCGCCGAGACGACCTTGGTGATGGTCTCGAAACGATGCGTCTTGTCGCCGGGATTGATGCGCTCCGGCGAATAGCCGACGTTGAAGTCGGCCCCGGCCTTCAGCCCCGAGCAGCTTTCCAGCAGCGGGACGCAGTCTTCTTCGACGGCGCCCGGATACACGGTGGACTCATAGACCACGATGTCGCCGCGCTTCAGCACCGCCCCTACCGTGCGCGTCGCGGCCAGCATCGCGCTCAGGTCAGGTCGACGCGCGCTGTCGATCGGAGTCGGGACGGTGACGATGAAGAAATCGGCAGTGGACATGTCACCAGGCTCGCTGGTGAAGCGCAGGCCCGGGCGCCCGAGATCGACCGCGTCGACCTCGCAGGTCCGGTCCTTTCCGTCCCTCAACTCGGCGACCCGCCCTGAATCGATGTCAAATCCCAGGGCTGGACAGCCCGCGCGCGCGAACGCAGCCGCGACCGGCAGGCCGACATAACCGAGGCCTATTACCGCAATCTTCCGGCCATGAGACATAAATTGATATTCCGGTCGTTTCGGAGGCCATTGACGCCACCCCTGCGACTGTTTAGCCACCGGGGCATCAGGACTGCAAGGGGGCGGTCGCCGCGACGGCGCGCGCCCGGTCAGAGGTCCGGTCATCTTGCCAGGACGGGGAGTTGCGCGTCTCGCACTCGGCTTGGACCGTTTCAAACCAAGAGCGAAGCCAGCCTGGCATGCGTGCGTTTTTGATTCTTCTCCTCCGGATCGTGGTGTCGCTCGCCCTGCTCTATCTCGCGCTGCGCGGGATCAACTTTGCGGCGATCCGCGAGCGGCTCAGCCAGATCAGCATCGGCTGGATCGTGCTGGCGGTTGCCCTCACGCTGTTGCAGATCTTCATCGGCGCCCTGCGCTGGCGCGAGATCTCCGCACTCTGCGGCGCGCCGCTGACCGACCTGCAGGCGTTCCGCTACAACATGATCGGCGCCTTCTTCAATCAGACGCTGCCCTCCTCGATCGGTGGAGATGCCGTGCGGCTGTGGCTCATCGGCCGCACCGGCGCAGGTTGGCGCGCGGCCAGCTACTCGATCCTGACCGACCGCGCCGTCGGCTTCATCGCGCTGGCGCTGATCATCGTCGCCAGCCTGCCGTGGAGCTATGGCATGATCGCGGACGAGCACGGGCGGCTCGCGCTGGTGCTGGTCGACGCTGCGGCGCTGGCGGCCGGCGTCGGCTTTCTCACGATGGGTTATCTGCCGGCCGCCTGGATGAAGGCGTGGTGGCCGACGCGCCACGTCTATGCGTGCTCGGTGATCGCGAGCAAGGTCATCTTCGGCAGATCGACCGCTGCAAAGATCGCGGCGCTGTCGCTCTCGATCCACGTGCTCGCCGTCGTCATCGCCTGGTGCGCGGTGCGCTCGATCGCGGCCTCCGCCGCCTTCGAGCAGCTGTTCCTGCTGACGCCGCCGATCATGCTGATCACCATGCTGCCGATCTCGATCGCCGGCTGGGGCGTGCGCGAGGCCACCATGATGGTCGCGTTCGGCTATGCCGGGCTGGCGCCGGCCGACGGAACGGTGGTCTCGATCCTGTTCGGCGCGGTCTATTTCATCGTCGGCGGCATGGGCGGCCTGGTCTGGATCCTCAGCGCCGAAAAGAGCGCCGGCAAGATGACCGTTCCCGCGACGGTGGAAGATTGAGCTATCGGGCCGGCGCCCATTCGTCGTGCCAGGCCTGCGCCATCAGCACGTTCCACAGCCAGTAGGAATGATTGTGGCGGCGGCTGAGATGCTCGTCGAACATGCGGGTCACCCGTGCCGGATCGAACAGACCCTGCCGCTGCAGCCGCGCCGGAGACAACAAGTCTGCGGCCCATGATTTCAGCGGCCCGCGCAGCCAGGCGTCGAGCGGAATGCTGAAGCCGGTCTTCGGCCTGTCGATCAGGTCAGCCGGCACGTGGCGATACAGCACCTGCCGCACCAGCCATTTGCCGCGGCCATCACGCACCTTCATGCCGGCGGGCACCCTGGTCGAGAATTCGACGACGTCCTTGTCGAGGAACGGCACGCGTGTTTCGAGCGCCACAGCCATGGCCGCGCGATCAACCTTCTGCAGGATGTCGTCGCTGAGATAGCTGAGCGAATCCGCCAGCGTCATGCGATCGAGCGGATCGAGCTCCGTCGCGAGCTGCCGCATGTCGTCCACTGCCCAGCTCGCGCGCTCCTCGCCGGCGATGACGGTTCTCGCTGGGTCCTGGTCGATCGAACATAGCGTCCGGTACAGCTCATCAAAACCGTTCGCCCCGATGATCCGGGCCAGCTTGGCCACCTGGTCGCCCGCGTGCCTCACCTTCAACCGCGCCGGCAGCAGGGGCTGCAGGGCGCCGAGAATCGTATCGGCCGGCTCCGGCGCGACGGCGCTCAGGATAGTGCTGATCGCACGCCGCAGCGGCATCGGCAGACGACCGAACCGCGCCTGGAGCGCGCCGCCCCAGACATGCCTGTTGTAGCCGCCGAACAGCTCATCGCCGGCATCGCCCGACAGCGCCACGGTGACATGCCGGCGCGCCATCTGCGCCACCAGATGGGTCGGTATCTGCGAGGAATCGGCGAACGGCTCGTCATAGATGCGCGGCAGCTTCGGCACCACGTCGAGGGCGGTCCGGGCGTCGACATACAGCTCGGTGTGATCGGTGCCGAGATGCTGCGCCACCCGGCGCGCGTCCGCGGCCTCGTCGTAGCCGTCTTCGGAAAAACCAATACTGAAGGTGCGGACCGGCTGGCTGGCCTGCGCCTGCATCAGCGCCACGATGGTCGAGGAATCGACCCCGCCGGACAGGAAGGCGCCGAGCGGCACGTCCGACAGGCATTGGCGTTTCACGGCCACGGACAGCAACCGCTCCAGTTGCGCGACGGCGTCGTCGTCATTGCCGATCCGATCACCCTGCCCCGCCGCGACGGCGTCCCGCATCGACCAATAGGGTTGCGGGGCGAGCCAGTTGCCGGACGCGCCATCGGCGGGGAAACTCACGAACGACGCCGGCGGCAGCTTGCGTACGCCGGTCCAGATCGTGGCGGGCGCCGGCACGTAGGAATAGCGCATGAAGGCCGTCAGCGCGGCGCGATCGAGCGACGGCGCCCAGGACGGATGCGCGGCCAGCGCCTTCAGCTCGGAGCCGAACACCAGATCGCCGCCGCACCAGCCATAGAACAGCGGCTTCTCGCCGAAGCGATCGCGGGCCAGAACGAGGCGTCGCGCTTCGGCGTCCCATAGCGCAAAGACGAACATGCCGATCAGGCGCTGCAGCGCCGGCTGGACGCCCCATTGCCCGACCGCGGCCAGCAACGTTTCTGTGTCGGAATGCCCGCGCCAGTTCGGCGCGGCGCCACATGCCTCCAGCTCAGCGCGGACGTCGAGATGATTGTAGATCTCGCCGTTGAAGGTGACGGTATAGCGTCCACAAACACTGTGCATCGGCTGTGCGCCGGCCTCGGAGAGATCGAGGATCGCCAGACGACGGTGCCCGAACGCAACGCCGGCAGCCGCCTGGGTCCAGAGGCCCGAGGCGTCGGGCCCGCGATGCGCCAGCGCCGAGGTCATCCGGTCGACGATGCCGGTCAGCCGACCGTCATCAGCTCCGCCCGGACGCAGCAGTCCCGTTATGCCGCACATGATGCCGCCTCCGATGCCCCGTCGCGCTCTCGCATGGCTCAGTCGCCCTCAGCCGTGTCGCGCAGCAGATCATTCTCATAACGGGCGAGGAAACCGAGACTGGGACGACTTGTGGCATAGTAATAAGGCAAGCCCAGCGCATGTCGCCAGCGCGACAACAGCCTGTCGGCATCATGACCGCCGTCGAATTCAGCCGTCCGGCCGTCGGCAACCGCCAAGACTTCCTCCGCCGTGCGCAGGATGTCCTCGGCAGAGTTGTTCTCCGGACGAGCACCGCTCCGGCCCAGCACAGCGGCATCGAACACACGCCAACGCCAGGGCGCCGTCGTCAGTTGCCGCTGCGTCAACATGGTCCCATCCGTCAGCCTGAC
>JBARNF010000584.1:0-1931 GCA_049802835.1 Bradyrhizobium sp. | reverse complement strand
GTGGTGGCGGCAGTTACGGCACGATCAGCGGCGCGGGCGGCTTTGGCGGCGGCGCCGGAGGCTCCGCGAGCTATGGCGGCGGCGGTCTCGGTGCCGGCGGCGCGATCTTCGTGCAGCAGGGTGGCACGCTGATCTTCGCCGGCTCGGGCAGCGAGCAGAACGATGGCGTGACCGGGGGCACTGCGACCGGGTTTGACACCCATGCCGGCTCGGCCTACGGCAGCGGCATCTTCCTGCAAGGCGATCAGACCATCACCTTCGCCCCGGACGCAGGACACAGCATCACGCTCGCGGGCGTGATCGCCGACATGACCGGCTCGCATGATGCCAGCGGCCAGACCGGCGCCGGACATCTGCTGCTCGACGGCGGCGGGACGCTGGTGCTGGCCGGGACCAACACCTTCACCGGCGGCGTGACGATCGAGAACGGCACGCTCGACCTCACGGCAAACAACGCGGCGGGCTCTGGCGCGATCGTGTTCTCTCCTTCCGATCATGCGGCCCTGGAGTTCAGCGCGGCGCATGCGCCGGTCAACGCCATTCAGAACTTCGGCACCCGTGATCAGATCATCGTCGATGGCTTCCATGCGACCAGCGAGAGCTACAGCAACGGTGTGCTGGTGCTGAACAGCACGACAGGCTCGGTCAGCCTCGCCGTTGGTGGTTCGGACCTGCACGCGCTGTCGGACTTCCAGTTCGTGTTCGATTCCGCCAGCGGCAATACGATCATCACCTGCGGGCCCGATCGGTCCGGCGCCGACGTGATTCACGGCGGCCCCGGCGCGCACGTTCTGACCGGAGGGACCGGCGCCGACGTGTTCTTCTTCCGCGCCACCGATCTCGCGGCGGGAGTCACCGACAAGATCACTGACTTGTCCTGGGCGACCGGCAGCGCCGAGCATGATCGCATCCATCTCGAAGGCGTCGATCCGAATGCGGTCACGGTCACCAGCATTAATGGCGGCCATGACACCGACATCGCGATCGGTGTCAACGGCGGCACGGCGCATATCCTGGTTCAGGGCAGCGGCGCGTCTCCGCTCGAGATCGAATTCCAGAACACGACGCCGACCAGCGATGCCGATCTGAACACGCTGCTGACGCCGTCGACCGTGAACGAGACCGTCGGCCAGTTCACGACCGGCGCCAACCAGCCTTACGTGAAATCCATGGTGAGCTATGGCGCCGATGGTGCGGCGATCGCGACCGACGTCACCAACAACGACGGCTCGCACACCATCACGGTGCAGGCGCCGAATGCGGTGCTGACCGGCTCCGCCGCCGCCGACACCTTCGTGTTTCAGTTCGCCGCGCAGCCGGCCGGCAGCGCGACGATCGGTCATTTCGATGTCGCGCACGATGTCCTGCAACTCAGCCGCAGCGTCTATGCCGATACTGCTGCGGCGCTGGCCGCGATCTCCGCGGATCCGCACAACGCCGGAAGTCCGGTTGACACGACCATCGCGATCGACGCCAATCACATGATCACGCTGACCGGCGTAAATCCGAGCCAGCTCACACAGCACGATATTCTGCTAGTGTAGGTCTCGCAATTCTAGGCTTTTGAGGATTCATGCAGGGCGACATTCACTTCATCTCCGGACTGCCGCGCGCCGGCTCGACATTGTTGTCGGCCATTCTGCGGCAGAACCCGCGTTTCCGCGCCGGCATGACCGGGCCGGTCGGCTCGCTGGTCGATGCCATGCTGCGCAGCATGAGCATGAGCAACGAGACCTCGATCTTCATCACCGATGCGCAGCGCAAGGCGCTGCTGGAAGGCATCTTCTCGTCCTACTACGCCGACGTTCCCAAGGGCGACGTGGTGTTCGACACCAACCGCAACTGGTGCACCCGCCTGCCGCTGCTGACCGAGCTGTTTCCCCGCGCCAAAGTGATTTGCTGCGTACGTGACGTTCCCTGGATCCTGGACT
>JBARNF010000583.1:0-2872 GCA_049802835.1 Bradyrhizobium sp. | reverse complement strand
TACTTGAGGCGAGCGGCGTGTACGAATGCCACTTTAGGTCGGCACGCTGCCAGAAGAGCCGCCACTCCCCGGCGCGCCTGACGAAGCGCAGCCTTGCGACGCCCTCTTCGGTAAAGCCCTGCCCCCGCCACTTGGGCCCTGCGCTCGAAGACAGTGACGGCATTGCCGTCTACGCGGTATTCCATGCTGACTTCGTGCCTGAGATGGGGCGGAGGCGCGCGGCGCTCACACAGCTTGCCAACGGTGCGCTCGATACGAGCAAGCTCGAGGTCGTTAAAGGCCATCGCTCACTCGAGAATAGGTCCGCATAACAAATAGGGTTGTTTCCGTAGGCGCATCGCGAATGATCTTCGCCCTTTCTGCGGCGCCGACGCGCCTGCGGAAACAACCTGTTGGACTAAGCCGCGGGTTCAGTCCGTAGGGGGATTGTACGCCTGTGTTTCTGCGGGCCGGCCGTGGTCCGAGGAGTGGGCGGCCGGCAGGCGGCGCGAGGGGTGCGTTCCCCGGAGGCATGATCGAGGGCGCATGGTGCCAGTGACCGTAAGACGACGGCATCGCTGGTGATTGGCGAGAGCGCCGCGCACACGACGACCCGCGCGGAGGAGTCGACGGCGACCTGTCGTGGGTCTTGGAAGCTCATGGTCCGCGAGGTGAAGTGGCTGGCGCCGGGTCGAGCACGTAGGCGATTCGGATGCGGCCGACGTGGCACAGCGCGCACTGCTCCGGATCGCGTCCGGTGAGCCTCTGATAGAGCGCGCGCCAGTCTTCGGCCCTGGCGACGGTGGGCTCGGGCGTGGCCAGGGGTTGGAAGAGAGCACGCGCTCGCGCGACGAGTGTGGTCCGCTGCCCATTGGCCAAAAGACCATAGTGACGGATGCGGACGAAGCGGCTGGGCAGCGTGTGCAGGAGAAAGCGCTGCACGAAGTTGCTCGCGGGCAGGGTGAGCACTCCGGCGCGGTTTCCTCGGCGCCGATTGCGGTAAAGGAAGGTCACCTCGCCGTCATGGAAGGCCACGATGCGCTCGTTCCCGATGGCGACGCGGTGCGAGTACCGGCTGAGATAACGCAGCACCTGATCCGGTCCCGCCATCGGCGCCTTGCTGTAGACGACCCAGGGTGTGCTGGCTGCTTGGCGCAGGCACTGCCTGGCAAACGTCTCGGGCATGGACAGGGACCGGGATGTGACGGCGGCATCGAAGCGCTCGAGAAGCTTGCCCTTGAAGACCCGGGAGAGCACACGGACGGGCAGGAAGAAGGTGGGCCGGGTGCCGATCCATCGTGCGCGGTCGAGGCTCAAGCCGCCACCGGTCACGATGCAGTGCACGTGGGGGTGAAAGCGCAGGGTCTGCGTCCAGGTGTGAAGCACTGCGATCGCCCCCGGTGTCGCGCCGAGGCGTGCGCGAGCCACGTCGCTCACCGTCTCCATGGCCGCCGCGAAGAGTGCCTGGTACCCCGCGCGGCGGTCGGCGAAGAAGAGGGGATGCAGCGCCGGCGGCACGGTGAAGACGAGGTGGAAATACGGCACCGGAAGCAGGTCTCTGGCTTGCGCGGCGACCCATCGCGCCTGGTCGAGGCTTTGGCACTTCGGACAATGACGGTTGCGGCACGAGTGGTAGACGGCTGTCGTCGCGCCGCACGAGTCGCACACCTGGACGTGGCCGCCCAGCATGGCGGTGCGGCACAGGACGATGTCGCGTATGGCCCGACGTCGGTCGCGGCTCAGACTCTCGGGAGGCGGCGCGTGCGCCGCGAGGATGTCTGCGAGCTCCGGACGGCGGCCACCGGGGGCCGCCACCTCCTACCGCGGCGGCGTCTCCCGCAGCCGGTCCAGCGGACTTCGCGTCTCCCGAAGATAGGCGCCCGCCACGTGCGTGTAGCGCTCGGTCGTGCCGAGGCTGCGGTGCCCGAGCAAGGCTTGGATGGTGCGGACATTGACCCCGGATTCCATGAGATGCGTGGCGAAGCTGTGCCGCAACGAATGGAAGCTCACCGGCTTGTCGATTCGCGCCGCTTGCTTCGCCACCGTGAATGCTCGTTGCACCATCGTCGGATGCAGAGGACGTTTGCCGCCTTGGCCTGGAAAGAGCCACGTCCGGGGCCTCTTCTCCTTCCAGTACGCTCGCAGCGTCTCCAGCAACGAGGCGGCGAGCATCACTTGCCGGTCCTTGCCCCCCTTGCCACGCTCGACGCGGATCACCATCTGCCCGCTGTCGATGTCAGTGACCTTCAGGCGGAGGACCTCCCCGAGGCGGAGGCCGCCCGAGTAGGCGATCTCCATCATCGCCCGCTCACGCAGGGTCGACGCCGCATCCAGGAGCCGCCGCACTTCGTCCGCGCTGAGCGTGACCGGAAGGCGCTGCGGAGCGCGTTGGAGCTGCACCTCGCGGGGCCACTCGCGCGGGACCACCTCGCGGTAGAAGAAAGCGAAGGCGCTGACCGCCTGATTGAACGTCGAGGCCGAGCGTTTCCCGTCCGTGAGCCTCAAGAGGAATGAGCGCACGTCCGATTCGCTCAGCTCGTCCGCCGTCCGCCGCGATTGCTGCACCAGCCGACGCATCCACCCGAGATAGACCTTCTGCGTCCGCGCCGCCAATCCGCGCAGCGCCATGGCCTCTCGCATCGCATCACCGTGCTTGCCCATCTGTTCCTCCTCGTGAATGACCTCACGAGGCAGATGGCTACGGCAGGAACGTCGTTACGACAACTCCACCGCGAAGCGGTTTAGTTCAACCGCCATTCTGCCGCGTCTGCTCCGACGAAATAATTGATGACGCCTGGGAGCGCGGCTTCGCCTCGCATCTCAACATTCGTGTTGGCCCCGACGAGTGACATCCGGATCAGTTCGCTTTTGCGCTCCACGCTCGGTGGTGGGA
>JBARNF010000582.1:0-16217 GCA_049802835.1 Bradyrhizobium sp. | reverse complement strand
GGCTGGTGCTCGAGGAAGGCACGGCCAACTCGCACGTGGCGATCGTGGCGCGCGCACTCGGCATCCCCGCGGTCGGCGAGGTGCCGAACGCGCCGGGCATCGCCGATCCCGGCGACGCCATCATCGTCGACGGCACCTCGGGCTCGATCTATGTGAGACCGTCGACCGAGATCGAATCCGCCTATGCCGAGCGGGTCCGCTTCCGCGCCCGCCGTCAGGCGCAATATGGCGAGTTGCGCAGCAAGGCCTGCGTGACCAAGGACGGCCAGCCGATCGAGCTGATGATCAATGCCGGCCTGGTGATCGACCTGCCGCATATCGAGGACACCGGCAGCGCCGGCATCGGCCTGTTCCGCACCGAGCTGCAGTTCATGGTCTCGGCGAGCCTGCCACGCTCGAGCGACCAGCTTGCGCTGTATCGCACCGTGCTCGACGCCGCCGGCCACAGGCCCGTCACCTTCCGCACGCTCGATATCGGCGGCGACAAGGCCCTGCCCTACATGGAGACCGTGATCGAGGAGAATCCGGCGCTGGGCTGGCGCGCGATCCGGCTCGGCCTCGATCGTCCGGGCCTGCTGCGCGGCCAGATCCGGGCGCTGTTGCGTGCCGGCGGCGGCCGCTCGCTGCGCATCATGTTCCCGATGATTTCGGAAGTCGCCGAGTTCGACACCGCGAAGGCCATCGTCGAGCGCGAGCTGACCTACTTGCGCCAGCACGGCCACACGCTGCCGGCGCGGGTCGACGTCGGCACCATGCTGGAAGTCCCGGCGCTGCTCTATCAGCTCGACGAGCTGCTTTCGAAGGTCGACTTCATCTCGGTCGGATCGAACGACCTGTTCCAGTTCCTATTCGCGGTCGACCGCGGCAACGCCAAAGTGTCGGAGCGCTTCGACACGCTGTCGGCGCCGATCATGCGCGCGCTGCATGAGATCGTCCGCAAGGCCAAGGCGGCGAAGAAATCGGTGTCGCTGTGCGGCGAGATGGCCTCCAAGCCGATCGGCGCGCTGGCCCTGATCGCCCTCGGCTATCGCTCGCTGTCACTGTCGGCGACGGCGCATGGTCCGGTGAAGGCCATGATCCTCGAACTCGACGCCACGAAAGCCGAGACGGAGATGGCCGAATGGCTGGCCGCACCCGCCGGCAGCCTCTCGATCCGGCGGAAGCTGACCGAGTTCGCCGAGGCCGAACGCCTCACACTGTAGCGGGCCGGCTGCGTCGCGCCTCCCCGTCCCCTGCCGTTCGCCATTAGATCAGATTGCAAGATGTCGTCGCTTCCCGAAGCCAAACTGGATGTTCTGCTCGCGCATCACGCCTCGCTGGAGGCGGAGCTGCTCGGCCAGGTCAATTCCGACCGCTATGTGCAGATCACCCGCGAGCTCGCCGAGCTCAATCCGCTGATCGAGGCCGTGAAGGCCTATCGCGCCGGCGTGAAAGAGCTTACCGATACCGAGGCGCTGATATCGGATCCGACCACGGATTCCGACATGCGCGCGATGGCCGAGGCCGAGCGCGACGAGCTGATCGGGCGCCGCGGCGAGCTGGAGCAGCAGATTCGCGTCGCGCTGCTGCCGAAGGATGCGATGGACGACCGCAACGTCGTGCTCGAAATTCGCGCCGGCACTGGTGGCGACGAGGCCTCTTTGTTCGCGGGCGACCTGTTCCGCATGTACGAGCGCTTCGCCGCCCTGCAGGGCTGGAAGGTCGAGGTGGTCTCGGCGTCCGAAGGCACTGTGGGCGGCTACAAGGAGATCGTCGCCGAGGTGCAGGGCCGCGGCGCTTTCGCCAAGCTCAAATTCGAATCCGGCGTGCACCGTGTGCAGCGGGTGCCCGATACCGAGACGCAAGGGCGCATCCATACGTCGGCCGCGACCGTCGCCGTGCTGCCCGAGGTCCAGGACGTCGACATCGACATCAAACAGGACGACCTGCGCATCGAGACGATGCGCGCGCAGGGCGCTGGCGGCCAGCACGTCAACAAGACCGAATCGGCGATCCGCATCACCCACATCCCGACCGGCATCGTCGTGATGATGCAGGACAGCCGCTCGCAGCATAAGAACCGCGCCTCGGCGATGAACATCCTGCGCTCACGCATCTACGACGCCGAGCAGCAGAAGCTGGACGCCGCGCGCTCCGCGGAGCGCAAGGAGAAGGTCGGCTCCGGCGACCGTAGCGAGCGCATCCGGACCTACAATTTCCCGCAGGGGCGCGTCACCGACCACCGCATCAATCTGACGCTCTACAAGCTGCCGCAGGTGATCGCCGGCGAAGCGCTGGGTGAGCTGATCGACGCGCTGACGACCGAGCACCAGGCCGCCCAGCTCGCCGCGCAAGGTGCCGCGGCGTGACGCGCGCCTGCGCATTGCAAGAGGCGATACGATGCTGCCTCAACATGGGCAATGTCGTCCCGGCGAACGCCGGGACCCATAACCACAGCCGTTCGTGGTATTCTCGGACGGCGACTCCGACCGCCCTTGTCACGACCTCACGGCGTATGGATCCCCGCTTTCGCGGGGATGACGTGAGGAGCGAGCCTTTGCGATGACCAATGTCGTCGCCGGCGAGACCATTGATGCCGCCCGCCGCGCGCTCGCGGCGCGCTTCGCGGCCGTGGCCCTCGACTCGCCCGAGCTCGATGCACGGCTATTGGTCGGTCATGCGCTGCAGCTCGATCTGACCGGTCTCGTCACGCATGGCAGCCGCGGGCTCTCTCCCGAACAAGCGCAGCATCTGGAGACGCTGGCCGGACGTCGGCTGTCAGGCGAGCCGGTCGCACGCATTCTCGGCCTGAAGGAGTTCTGGGGCCTGCCGCTGCGGCTGTCGGCGGACACGCTGGTGCCGCGACCCGATACCGAGACGGTGGTCGCGCTGGCGCTGGAGCATTTGTCTGTTGGCGGCGCCCCGAACCACCGATTGCGCATCGCCGATCTTGGCACTGGCTCGGGCGCCATCCTGCTGGCGCTGTTGTCCGAACTGCCGCAGGCAGAGGGCATCGGGACCGATATCAGCATCGGCGCGCTCCTGATCGCACGAGAGAACGCGCGCACCCTCGGACTCGCGCATCGCGCAGGCTTCGTCGCCTGCTCCTATGCGGCTGCGCTTGCAGATCCATTCGACCTGATCGTCTCCAATCCGCCCTACATTGCGTCGTCGGACATTGGTGGGCTTGCGATCGATGTTCGCGCCCATGATCCGCACCGCGCGCTCGATGGCGGGCCCGATGGACTCGACGCCTACCGCGCATTGATCCCGCAGGCGGCCGGCCTGCTTGCGCCCGGCGGCGCGCTGATCGTGGAGGTGGGGATGGGCCAGAGCAGCGACGTCGCTGCCCTGATGGTGGCCGCCGGACTGGGAGCCGATCAGACCACCATTCGGGCCGATCTGGCCGGAATTCCACGCGCTGTCATGGGCCTAAAAAAGGTCCGGTAAAGGCCCGCACCGGCAGAAAAAGGTCTTGGAATATCGTCCGGGAGCGACTACGTTCCGCGTACAGCATCGGTGCAGGCCCCGCTGAGCGGTATTCACGGAACACCGCCACGGAGAGATGCCAGAGAGCCGCACCGGGCGATTGGTTCCAGAACGCAGATCTGTTGAGCGCGAGAGCCGGATGGCTGCGCTGCCCGCGACTGCAAGCGAACGAAAGCCTGACTTTGCACTTGAGGTCTTACGCGAAGCAAACTGGGTCTGTCGTGGCGCACACGTCGCCGTGGCTGGCTGAATGACGTGGTTCGCCGGCCTTGATGGGCTGGTGGGTGGGGAACGCGTGTTGAACGCGCTTTTGTCGAGAGAATCGGCTGTCGATCACATCGGCATGGGTCGGATTGCAACGTTTGGACCGCGCGCGCGACGCCCGGTCCGGGCGGAGGTATTTCAATACGGTATCGGTATTCCGATGACAATCAGTGCTCCTAACGCAGGGTTGGAATAAAGGCAGGACATGAGAAACGGTCAGAACAACAAGCGGATGCGCAACCGGAATAGCGGTAACAACAATAATAATAATAATAACCGGCGCGGCCAGAACCCGTTGACCAGGGTGTTCGAGTCCAACGGACCCGACATCAAGATCCGCGGCACCGCCTCCCATGTGGCCGAGAAATATGTCCAGCTCGCCCGCGATGCCCGCTCCTCGGGCGACCCCGTTGCCGCCGAGAACTACTACCAGCACGCCGAACACTATTTTCGCCTGATTGCCGCCGCCCAGGAGCAGTTCCGCCAGAACCAGCCGCAGCCGCGCAACACCGACGATCTCACGGTCGACGACCTCGAGGACGACGGCGAAAGCTTCTCGAATTTCGGCCAGGAGCCTGGCTTCGTTCCCGCCCAGCAGCCGCCTCAGCCTCAGCCTTTCATGCGTGACCGCGAAGGCGGTGGACAGCGCGAGCGTGGCGACAATCAGCCGTTTCAGCGCGATCAGCAGCCACGTGAGCCCCGCGAGCAGCGCGAACCCCGCGAGCATCGGGAGCCCCGTGAGCAGCGCGAGCCTCGTGAGCAGCGCGAACCTCGTGAGCATCGCGAGCCGCGGGAACCACGTGAGCATCGCGAGCGCCCGCAGCCCCAATATCAGCCGCAGCCGCAACCGCAGCCTGTGATCGCCGACAGCGGTGTCGATCGTCTGCCGTCCTTTATCACGGGTCCGCAGCCACAGATCGCCAGTGTGCCAGCTGCGTTCGAAGGCGGTGGCGAACGTTATCCGCGCCGCCGACGGCGGCCGAATGGTCCGCGCCCGGACGCCGCAGCCGCGCCGGTGCCCAGCGAGGACGTCAATCCCGGCGAATAGCTGACATCATGGCTTGATGGCGAAGCGGGTGGGCGTCGAGCTCGCCCGCTTTTTCTTCGAGCCCATCAGGGGCCCGCCTCATCCCTCGGGCGATGCCCGGCTCGCCCCCGGGCTGGACGGAGACGGCGCCAGTACCGGTTCCAGCCGGGGGATCAGCCTGATGCGCTCGCGGCGCGCTGGGATCACGCGGTAGACCTGCTTGGTCGCCTCGACGAGGTGAACGCCCGCGAACGGCAACGACAGCGCCGCGCCGACCCGCTCCCAAGCCATCGCCGACTTCAGAAACCAGCCGCCGACCGGCGGCATGAACAGCGCCTCGCCCCAGGCGGTCGGTGTGAACCAGGTCTGCCGCAGCAATTGCGTAATCTGCGAGCGCGAATAGGGCCGGCCATGGCCGAAGGGTGTATTGTCGGTCCGCGTCCAGACGCCGCGGCGGTTCGGAATGACGACGATCATGCGTCCGGCCGGTGCCAGCACCCGCCAGACTTCCCGCAGCAGCCCGGCCGGATCGTCGGACATCTCGAGGGCATGGACGATCAGAATCCGGTCGACCGCCGAATCCGGCAGCGGCAGCGAGAATTCGTCCACCAGCGAGGCCAGCGTCGGCCGCGCCGTCGGCCATTTCAGCACACCCTGCGCGGCCGGCATGAAGGCGATGCAGCGCTCCGAATCCTCGCGAAACAATCCGAGATAGGGTGTGGGATAGCCGATCCCGAGCACGCGCTGCCCGGTCGCGCGCGGCCAGCGCGCGCGGATGCCGCGGTTGATCAGCAGCCGCGCGACGATCCCCAGGCGACCCGAATAGAAATTGCGCAGATCGATCACGTCCATGGCGTCAATGTACCATGCGGGACGCGGCTGCCGCGCGCCGAATATTGCGTTGCGCCTGCAGCGTTAACGCCATATCTCTCGGCGCTGGAGATGCAGGAGGCCACCCGCAGTGCCGCGCCCGGCCTCCCGTCTCTCCCGACCTTCCGACATCGCGAGCCGCACGATCGGGCCTCGCCCGGTACAGCCGACGGAGACATCATGGCCGCCGACATCCGCGTCTTCACCTGCCTGTCCGACAATTTCGGTTATCTGATTCACGATCCCGCGACGGGCGCCACCGCCTCCATCGACGCACCCGAAGCCGGTCCGATCGTCCGACAGCTCGAGGCCGCGGGCTGGAGGCTGACCGACATCCTGATCACGCATCATCATCACGACCACGTCGGCGGCGTCGCCGAACTGAAAGAACGATATGGCTGCCGGGTCGTGGCCCCCCATGACAGGACGGCGGCGATTGCCGACGTCGATCTGCGCGTGGCCCATGGCGACGTGGTCAAGATCGGCGAACTGCTCGCGCGCGTGCTCGAAACCCCGGGTCATACGCTCGACCACGTCTCTTACGTGCTCGATGCCGACAAGGCCGTGTTCGCGGCCGACACGCTGTTCTCGATCGGCTGCGGCCGCGTGTTCGAGGGCACCTATCCAATGATGTGGGATTCGCTGCTGAAGCTGCGGACGCTGCCGGACGATTTCAGGCTCTATTGTGGCCATGAGTATACCGCCTCGAACGTCAAGTTCGCGCTCACGGTCGACCCCGACAACGAGGCGCTGAAGGCGCGTGCCGACGAGGTCACGCGGCTCCGGGCTGCCAACCGGCCGACCATTCCCACGCTGCTGGGCGACGAGAAGATGGCCAACGTGTTCCTGCGCGCCGACGATCCTGCCGTTGCGGTCCGACTGCGCATGAAGGGCGCGACCGCCGAGCAGGTGTTCGGCGAATTGCGCGAGCGCAAGAACAAATCGTAAGGCTGAAACCGACGATGACCGCACTCTCGGCCGCAGACATCATCGCGCGTCTTGGTTTGCAGCCGCACCCGGAGGGCGGACATTTTCGCGAGACCTTTCGCGATCCGGCCACCGACGCGAACGGAAGAGCGGCATCGACGCTGATCTATTTCCTGCTCGCCCGCGGCGAGCGATCGCACTGGCACAAGGTCGATGCGGTCGAGATCTGGCACTTCTATGCCGGAGCGCCTCTGACCTTGCGGATTGCCGGCGAGCAACAGCCGGCGCAAACGACCGTGCTGGGGATCGCTCTCGCGTCAGGCCAGCGGCCGCAGGCGGTCGTGCCGGCGCATGCCTGGCAGTCCGCCGAGAGCACCGGCGACTGGACCCTGGTCGGCTGCACGGTCGCACCGGGGTTCGCATTTGCTGGGTTCGAACTCGCGCCCCCTGGATGGGAGCCGCCAATTCCAACCAACGCTTGACCGCTGGTTGATATGCCCGACCTGTTCCCAACAGGGGATCGGTGAACCGAGACCGCTCGCTTCACCGGAAACGCATCACGCCATAGGTCTACGCACTCGCGCCGGCCACCTTGGTGCCGGACGCTTCGGCGAAGCGCTGATTCTCCTTGGCCAGGAATCCGGATATCGCATCGGCAGGCATCGGCTTGGCGAAGTAATAGCCCTGGATGTAATCAGCGCCCAGGCGCCGCAGGCAGTCGAACTGCTCTTTGGTCTCGACACCCTCGACGACACAGGCGATCTCCATGTCGGCGCACAGGCCCGTCAGCGACTTGATGATCTTGTGGCTGATGGGATTGGCGTTGACGTCGCTCACGAAGCTGCGGTCGATCTTGAGCTTGTCGAGCGGCAACCGATGGACGTGGCTGAGCGACGAATAGCCGGTGCCGAAATCGTCCAGTGAGATGCCGCAACCGAGCGCCTTCAGCGCCGCGATCGATTGTTCGGCACGGACGAAGTCGAACGTCACCGCGGTTTCCGTGATTTCGAAATCGATGCGGCGCGGTGGCACGCCGCTGGCGTTGATGACCGCGATCAGCGGCAGGATGCCGTCAGGAGAGCAGATGTCGTGCGCCGATAGGTTGAACGACATCCGGATGTCATCCGGCCAGGTCCGCGATACAGCCAGCGCCTTGACCAGCAAGACGCGGGTGAGGCTGCGTATGACGCCAATGCGCTCCGCCGCCGGGATGAAGTTGGCCGGCGACACCAGGCCCAGCTTGGGGCTGCGCCAACGTGCCAGCACCTCGAAGCCGGTGGTGCGGGTACTCATGGCGTCCATGATCGGCTGGAACACCAGGTCCATCTCGGACTCGAAATCCGCCGCGCGCAACAGATGCTCGATCACGCTGCGGCTGCGGATCTCCGCCTCGAGCTCGCTCGAGAAGATGATGGCCTGACCGCGCGCGTGGCGCTTGGCGTGGTAGAGCGCATAGTCAGCGCATTCATAGAGCGCTTCGGCGGCGGTGGCCGAACGCGGGTAGAGCGCGAACCCCGTCGAGCACGACAGACCGGTATGCGCGGTGTCGAGTTCGTAAGGGAGCTTGATGCGCTCGGTAATCTGCCGTCCGAGCGCGAGAAGATCGTCGTCCGACGGGTTGCCGACGACGAGGAGTCCGAACTCGTCGCCGCCGAGCCGCGCCAGATGCACCTGGCCGCCAACGCTCTCGCAGACTTCTCTGATCCGGCGCGCCGCCTCGATCAGCACGCGATCACCGACACTGTGCCCATAGGTGTCGTTGATCGGTTTGAAGCCATCGAGATCGATGATGCCGACGGCGAGCCTCGTCCCATCCCGCCCGGCCTCGGCGAACGCATGCGTGAGCTCCGAGAAGAAGCGGCGCCGGTTGGGAAGATCGGTCAGTGAATCCAGATTGGCGAGCCGGAAGTTCTCATCCGAAAGCGCCTGGGTCGCGGCCTGCTCGGCCAGCAGAGATTTCCGGCTGGCGACCAGCGCGGCGAAGTCGCGATAGTAGATGAACAGCACCGTGACCATGGCGCCGGACACGAGCAGCTGATTGACCGCAATCGCCCGTAGCGCGTGAACACCCGTGGACATGAAGAAGATGACATAGGGTACGATGACCACGAGGGTCACGATCAGCGCTGCGGAGCGCAGATGCATCAGGCAGAAGATGATGCCGATGACGGTAACCGCCATGTAGAACGCGACCTGCCCCTTGGCGAACGGATCGCCATAGGGAAACAGTGCGAAAGACCAGACGACGAACAGCGCTCCGATCGGTCCAGCGATACGATTGGTGACACGCAGGTTGTGCAGCACCTCGGCGTCGCTGTTGGCGGACTCGCCCTGTCGTAACCACCACAGCATGCGAACGCCGGTAATCGTCGACAGCAGCGCCGGCACCGAAATCGTCAGCCAAGTCGGCGCCAGCGGCAGGAACGTGAAGGCGAGCGCCAGGCTGTTGGTGATGAGAATGAAATAGAGCAGCGGCACCTGCTTGGAGAACGCCTGAAACTGCGCGCGCGTCAGCTCGGGACTATCAGCCGGAACGCGAAACAGCTCCCCCGCGCGGGCCATGTAACGTCTCACGTCCGGCATCGCCGCCCCGTTGTCACTACCATTCGGCGAAAAGTCTCGCGCACGACGGGTAAAGGCCGGGTTAGGTGCAGATAGCGCCGAATGCGAACTGGCGGTTTTAAGCTACCGGTAAGCGGGCTCTCCGTGCTCCGGGTTAAATCGGCATCAAGGATAACCACCAGAACCTGGCTTCGTACCGAGCGGAGTTTGCCGGGCGCAGGCGCGGTCAGCGGCCACGCAGCCGGAACATGTCCTTGGCCGCGACCAGGCCGCCCCCCGCGATCAGCAGCGCCGCGAGCGCGATGTTGGCGCTCGGACTGGCAAAGCCCGCGAGGATCAGGAACGCCGTCGACAGCAATGGCGTCGCGTATGACGCCGCGCCGAGCACGCGAATGTCGCCGCGCTTCATGCCGATATCCCAGGCATAGAAGGCGGCGCCGACGGGACCGATGCCCAGCCCGATGATGGCAAGCCATTGGGTCGTGCTGTCCGGCCACACCGTCACCTCGACTGCGGCGTGGACCAGGGCGGCGAGCAACGAGGTCGCAAGACAGAAGCCCGCGACCGCATCAGTCGGCACCGCCTTCAGGCGGCGCGACAGCACCGAGTAGATCGCCCACACGAAGGCCGCGACGAAGGCTGCAGCGAGTCCAGGCAGCTGGCTCGCGTCGAAGCTTGCGCCATTGCCGACGAACAGCAGCACGGTGCCGGCAAGCCCGAGCGCGGCCCCGACCACGTGATGGAGCGCCAGCCGCTCGTTGGGCAGGAAGGCCGAAAACAGCACGATGAGCAGCGGCCAGAGATAGTTCAACAGTCCGGCTTCCGCAGGCGGCGCAAAGCGCAGCGCCAGGAAGTACAGCGCGTGGTAACCGAACAATCCGCCGACGCCGACGGCCCAGGCCCGCGCCGGCTGCCGTAGGGCTTTCAGCGCCTCGGGCCGGCCGATCCAGGTCAGAAGACCGACCGCGCCGCCGATCGCAAAGGTCATGGCCGCAAGCTGGAAGGCCGGGATGGTGCCGGTCGCAACCGTCATCACCGACAGCAGCGACCACATCAGGATCGCGGTGAGCCCGATCAGGGTCGCAGTTCGAGGGGACATGAGACCGTCATTGCGGGGGAAGTGCAGCAATCCATGCCCGCTCAATAGCGAATCTGGATTGCTTCGTCGCTACCGCTCCTCGCAACAATGGTCAAAAATCACCAGGTTCGCCTTGCCCAGCTAGTCCAAATATTCCCGCGGGGTGCGGATGCGAACGGGTAGGCGCTGGACGAAAATGGTCGGCAGTTGCTCGAATCCCGGCGCATAACCGCGCTCGCGATATTCCTGCTCGGTGATCCGAAGATAAGTTTTGCCATCCGTGATCGTGACTGTCTCGGCGCCTCCATTGACGCCCATGCTCCGATGGATGCCCCCGAAGGCTGCGCCGGTCGGATGAGACGGCGCGGGAACTGGGCGATGGCCGATGCGCCGCCGGGCGCGAGTCCCGCAACGACCGCCAATGAAAATCGAAGCCTCATGGCGTCGCGCCTTTGCAGAGGGCAAAAAAAGGCCGTCATTCCGGCGAGCGAGCCCCAGGCGCAATTGCGCATCGAGAAATCTCGAGATTCCGGGACACGCACACGACGCAGATCGCTTCGCGATTTGTCGCCCGCGTGTCCCGGAACGAGGCCTCCATATCACACCATGTACTGACCGCCGTTGACCGACAGGGTCGAGCCGGTGATGGCGCCGGCCTCGTCAGCCGCGAGGAATACGACGGCGCGCGCGATCTCTTCCGGCTCGCCGAGGCGGCCCACCGGAATCAGCGGGAGGATGGACTTCTCGAGAACGTCCTTCGGCACGGCCTGCACCATTTCCGTGTTGATGTAGCCGGGGCAGATCACGTTGACGGTGATGCCCGCCTTGGCGGTCTCGAGCGCCAGCGCCTTGGTGAAGCCAATGTCGCCCGCCTTCGCAGCGGAGTAGTTGACCTGACCGAACTGGCCCTTCTGCCCGTTGATCGAGGAGATGTTGACGATGCGCCCGAATTTGCGCGCGCGCATGCCCTCGATGACCGGACGCGTCATGTTGAACAGCGAGCCGAGATTGGTATTGATGACGGCGCTCCACTGTTCGAGCGACATCTTGTGGAACGCCGTGTCGCGGGTGATGCCCGCATTGTTGACCAGCACGTCCACCGGTCCGAGATCGGCTTCGACCTTCTTGATCCCCTCCGCGCAGGCGTCGAACGAGCTGACGTCCCATTTGTAGACGGGGATGTCGGTCTCGCCCTTGAACTTCTCCGCAGCGGCATCGTTGCCGCCGTAATTCGCCGCAACCTTGTATCCCGCGGCCTTCAGCGCCTTGCTGATCGCCGCTCCGATCCCGCGCGTTCCCCCCGTCACCAACGCCACACGTGCCATGTCGAATCCTTCCCTCGATGCCTGGTCGCACGACAACCTCTGGGTGCTGCCGTGCATTCCGTTGTTATTGGATCACGGTCGTCCGCACGGCAATCACCTTGACGCCGAGACGTCCATGCTCGTTCAACTCCATTTTTTTAGTGATCGATTATGCGACGTGTTTGACGGACATCAAGAACAAAACGCCCGGCGAAATCGCCGGGCGTTGATCTTTAGTTGAGCTGGACGGGATTGCGAAGACTGAACGGTTCGCAGCCGCTGCCGACTTTTTAGTCGCGTGCGACGCACAGTGCGATGCCCATGCCGCCGCCGATGCACAGCGTCGCGAGACCTTTCTTGGCGTCGCGCTTCTGCATCTCGTGCAGCAAGGTCACCAGCACCCGCGCGCCGGACGCGCCGATCGGATGGCCGATCGCGATCGCGCCACCGTTCACGTTGACCTTGGCGGGATCCCAGCCGAGGTCCTTGTTGACGGCACAGGCCTGTGCCGCAAACGCCTCGTTGGCCTCGATGAGGTCGAGGTCGGCAATATTCCAGCCGGCCTTCTTCAAAGCCGTGCGCGAGGCGGGGATCGGTCCGGTGCCCATGACCTTGGGATCGACGCCAGCCTGGCCCCAGGAGACGATCCGCGCAAGCGGCGTCCTGCCTTCCTTGGCCGCCTGCTTTGCGGTCATCAGCACGACGGCAGCAGCGCCGTCGTTGATGCCGGACGCATTGCCGGCCGTGACCGTACCGTCCTTTTCGAAGGCCGCGCGCAGCTTGGCCATGGCCTCGAGCGTGGCGCCATGACGCGGATATTCATCGGTATCGACGACGATGTCGCCCTTGCGGCTCTTGATCGTGACGGGGACGATCTCGTCCTTGAACCTGCCGGCCTTCTGGGCCGCTTCGGCCTTGTTCTGCGATGCAACCGCAAACTCGTCCTGCTGCGCACGCGTGATCTGATATTGCTTTGCGACGTTCTCGGCCGTGTTGCCCATGTGGTAGCCGTTGAAGGCATCCCACAGGCCGTCCTTGATCATGGTGTCGATGAATTCGAGCGACCCCATCTTGACCCCGCCGCGCAGATATTGCGCATGCGCCGCCATGCTCATCGACTCCTGGCCACCGGCGACCACGATGTCGGAGTCGCCGTTGACCAGCGCCTGATAACCCAGCGCGACCGAGCGCAGGCCCGACCCGCACAGCTGGTTGATGCCCCAGGCCGGGCTCTCCACCGGGATGCCGGCCGCAATCGAGGCCTGACGCGCGGGATTCTGACCCTGCGCGGCGGTCAGGATCTGCCCCATGATGACTTCGGACACCCGGCCGGGCTCGACACCGGCCCGTTCCAGAGCGGCCTTGATGGCCACCGCGCCCAGCTCATGGGCCGGAAGGTTGGCAAAGGCACCGTTGAAGCTTCCAACCGCGGTGCGGGCGGCGCTGACGATGACGACATCGTCTGACATGGGCATCTCCTGAGGTTCTTGATCTTGGACGTGAAAGTAGGGCGAGGGCTTGAGTGCTTGGGGATCGTTGAAGCTAAGACCGATTTTTCAGTTCGCGGTCGTGCCGGCCGTCCGCAAGCCCCGGATTGGCGAATGCGCAACCTTCGGACGTCATCCTGTTAACGTCGTTGAGACATGTCAATCGGCGGCAACAGCAATTGCTGCTGCGGCGCATTCAAAATGAGGCGCTTGGCCGTTTCATGAGCAAGATTTCTGCTATCGGATTAACCGTTCCGCACAAAACCGTAGCCGAACTCGCTCGAAAGTGATTACGTTATTGCATTGCGTAGGTCTTCGCCCCGCGGCAACGCCGTTGGGTTCCCTGTTCTCGGTTTGCATGTGTGAGCTCCATGGCGAAATCTGACCAACCCACGACAATCAAGAAATACGCGAACCGGCGGCTCTACAATACCGGGACGAGTACATACGTGACCCTCGAAGACTTGGCCTCGATGGTTAAGAACGGCGAGGATTTCCTGGTTTACGACGCCAAGACCGGCGACGACATCACCCGCTCCGTGCTGGCGCAGATCATCTTCGAGCAGGAGAACAAGGCCGGCCAGAACCTGCTGCCCACCACCTTCCTCCGCCAGCTGATCCGCTTCTATGGCGACAGCATGCAAATGGTGGTTCCGAAATACCTGGAGCAGTCGATCGACACGCTGACCCGCGAACAGGAGAAGTTCCGCAAGCAGATGACCGACACCTTCAGCGGGACGCCGTTCGCGCCGCTCGAAGAGCACGTGCGCCGCAACATGGAGCTGTTCCAGCAGACCTTCTCGATGTTCAAGCCGTTCTCGCCGACGCGCCCCGACGACAAGGCGACGGAGCCGGCTGTACCGGAAGACAATATCGACGACCTGCGCCGTCAGATGAAGGACATGCAGGAACGGCTCGACCGCATCTCCGAGCCCAAGAAGGACGAGCAAGGCTGAGACCTCGCAGCGCGGGGCTTGTGCAGCGCACGAGCTCTCGCGCTTTGCCGCTTGAGGCTGGCGGTCGATCAGCCCGCCGCCGGCACTGCGGTCTTGCTGATTTCGACCCACGGCCGATCAGTCGAAGCCAGGCCGATCAGCCGCCCCTGGATGTATTCGCATCCCCAGTCGCGCAGCAGCGCGACGGATTCCTCATCTTGGACCCACTCGGCGACGGTCTTGATCTGCAGCCGCCGCGCCAGCTCGACCAGGGTCTGCACAAAGGCGCGATCGTCCGCCGAGCGCGCGAGCTTCTGGACGAAAGCGCCGTCGATCTTGACGATGTCGACGCCGAGCTTGCGCAGGTTGCGGAACGACGTGTGCCCGGCACCGAAATCATCGATCGCGATCCGGCTGCCCAGATCCTTCAGCCGCGTTACGAAGCCGCGGAGATCATCGATGTCCTGGATCTCCACCGTCTCGGTAATCTCGACGATCAGACGTTCGGCGACGCCGGAATGCGCGCGCATCATGGACTCGATGGAAGCCCACCAGTCCGGATCCATCGTGGTCTCCGGGGAGATGTTGAGGCTCAGGGTCACGCCCGGCGCGCTCGCGAGTTCGGCGACGACGAGCTCCAGAATGCGGTGATCGACCAGGCGGATCAGACCCAGACGCTCGGCGACCGGCACGATGTCCGGCGCCAGGATGGCGCGACCGTCGTCCTGCTGCATCCGCACCAGGCATTCATAGAAAGCGGGCTCACGCGTCTGCGCATGCACGACCGGCTCGAACGCGGTGACGATGCGCCGCTCATTGAGCGCGGTGACGATCTCGTCGGTGACCCGGATGTTGACCTTGCGCTGAGCATCACGCTCGACGTTCGGCCGCCACGTCGAGAACGATCCGATGCGGCGCCGCTTGGCGGCCTCCAGCGTTTCGTGGGCGCGATTGATCGCCTCGTCGACCGACCTCGCATGGCGCGGGATACTGACCGCGCCGATCGTCGCGGTGACTGCGACCGGGCCCGACTTCGTCGGCACCACGTCGTCGCGGACCGCCGCGAGGAAACGCTCCGCGGCGACCGTCATGTCGTCCATCGTGCAGCTCTTCAGGATCAGCCCGAACTTGTTGCCTGAGAACCGGCCGAGGGTGTCGGCGCCGCGCAGCCGGGCGCGGATTCGCCGCGCCACCTCCAGGACGACGCCATCGGCGACATCGAAGCCGAACGCGTCGTTGATGCGCGCGAGATGATCGATGCCGATCAGCATGAAGGCGCAGGAGAAGCGGAAGCGCTGCGACTCCTCGATCACCTCCGCGAGCGTCGCCAGCAGGTGCGTGCGGTTCAATTCGCCGGTCAGCGGATCGTGGCGCGACAGCTCGAGCAGCTGCTCATCGCGGGCGTGGCGTTCATTGTTGATCCGCAGGATACCTTGAGCACGCGACGGGCGCCCGTCCGGACCGGCGAACCAGCATCCGGTCTCCTCGACCCAGATCAGCGGCGCACCGGCATGGGTCCGCACGCCATATTCGATGCGGTAGGGCGTGCCACCATCTCCGTGCAGTGGCGCGGCCTGCCACATGACCTCGGAGCGGACCTTGCGGTCCGGCTCGATCAGCTTGCCGAATTCGGTCCCGTTGCACAGCTGCGGCAGCGGAACGTCCGGAAACACCGCGCCCACGTGATCGCTCCAGACGATGACGTCGCTCGCGATATCCCAGACGAAGGCGGCTTGGCCCAGCGACGCCAGGATCATCGAGGTCTGTGGCAAATCGGATGTCAAGATCGCCTCGTTTCGGGACAAGCCGGTGCGGCCCGGCGTCGATTTAGGTACGGCCGTCACCTACCCGCGCGAGCGGCGGCCGCGGACTTCGCGAATCAGACTACGCATCACTGGTTAACGGAGAGCATGCCGATGCGACAGGCGAGCGTCGGAGCCGCGTCAACCATGTTTCGACCAAGGAGGAACAGTCGCACGCGGGCGGCATCTCCCTTGCGAGGTCCAGAGGTGAAAGGCTCCGGCGTCCCATAACGTGACAATCGCGCCGGGTGTGGTGGGACGATGTTAACGATCAAGCACGACGAGGGCTCGCGCGAGTCGGACGACACGTCCCGCTCCGTCGCACTGGTGCCCAACGGGGGCTACGACCGCCGCGCGCCGCTCGCTCGCGCGGCGCGTCCCGACGCCGGCTTCGTCACGCATCTGATCGCGACCGCGGCCCAGCTGCCGCAGACCCGCAGGATCAGGCGTGCCGCGCCCGCCGTTGCCCAGTCGGCCTATGCGGCACGGTTGC
>JBARNF010000581.1:0-1606 GCA_049802835.1 Bradyrhizobium sp. | reverse complement strand
AACTTGAGGTGGCGCAATGGGCGGTCGCGAGGACCAGAAGGCAGTCGGGCGAGATCAGGCCGCTCAAAACACACCCGACTCGCTGGTTCAGTTGTATGACGCCGCCATCGCTCACATGCGTGCCGGCCGACATCTCGACGCCCAGCAGTGCTGCCAAGAGGTCCTGGCGCGCGACCCTGGTCATGCCGACACGCTGCACCTGATGGGGCTGTTGTGCATCCACACCAGACAGCTCGATCATGCGGTCGAATGGCTTGCGGGCGCGATCAGGCGCGAGCCGAAGCCGCTCTATCTCACGACGCTCGGGACCGTGCTGCTGCAGCAGGGACGCGGCGCAGAGGCGCTCAAGGTCTTCGAAAAGGCCGTCGAGCTCGAGCCCGAAAACGCCGAGCGGTGGCAAAATCTCGGAATGGTCCTGGCGCAGCTCCGGCGCAATGACGACGCGATCCTCAGCTTCCAGCATGCGCTCAAGCTCGAGCCCGGTTCCTGGGACGCCGCGAACAAGGCCGCGATCCTCCTGCATCAGGCCGCGCGTTTCGAGGACGCACGCGTCCACCTCGATCTGTGCGAGAAGCTGAAGCCCAACGACATCCAGACGCTTGGCTTGCGCGCGGCAACGCTGCTGAGTCTCGGGCGATACGCGGAAGCCCTCGGCGACCTCGAACGTGTCCGCTTGCGCGATCCGACGAATGCGGACACCTGCAATCAGATGGGGAACTGTCTCTCGGCGCTCGGCCGATACGACGAGGCACTGTCCTCGTACGACAAGGCCGCTGCCCTCGGTGACAAGCATGCCGTGAAAAACAAGGCCATCGCGCTCGAACATCTCGGCCGCTTCGATCAGGCCATGGACGGATATCGGCGGGCCTTGGCTGAGGATGCCAACGACGCTCACGCCGAATGGAATCTGGCACTGCTTCAGTTGCTGACCGGGGACTTCGAAGCCGGCTGGGCGGGACGGGAGGCGGCGCGCTGGAAAATTCCTGTTCTCGTCGCGGGCTATCCGAAGCTGTCCGGACCGCTCTGGCAAGGAACCGAACCCATCGATGGCAAGACCATTCTGGTCTGCCCGGATGAAGGCCTCGGCGACGTCATTCAATTCGCGCGCTACGTCCCGATGCTGGCGGCCCGCGGCGCGCGCGTGATCCTGATCGTCCAGGATGAGCTGGTCCTGCTTCTCGCTCACCTTCAAGGCGTCGCGCAGTGCCTGCCGAAATCGGCAACGACAGTGCCTTCCTATGATTTCCACTGCCCCCTGACCAGCCTGCCGCTGGCTTTCGGGACCCGCCTCGCCACGATACCAGCCGAAACGTCCTACCTTCCCGTTCCGCCGCCCGATCGCGTGGCGACGTGGGACCAGCGTCTTGGCCCGCAGGGCCGCCTGCGGGTCGGCCTCGTCTGGTCCGGCAATCCGCGACATCCGCGAGATCGTGCCCGTACGATGCCGTTCCGGACCATGGCTCGTCTCCTCGATGCGGATGCGGACTTCGTCAGCCTGCAGAAGGATCCACGTGCGGACGACAAGCCGGCGCTGCTGGAACGGACAGAGATCATCGACCTGACGGCGCACCTGACCGATTTCGTCGAAACCGCGGCGCTGGTGTCC
>JBARNF010000580.1:0-2456 GCA_049802835.1 Bradyrhizobium sp. | reverse complement strand
CCCAATGGACATGGCGGTCGGGCGCGGCGCCGAGCGGCTGATCGAAGCTGCCGGCGGGAATGATCGCCTCGCGGCCGCTGCGCGTCAGATGCGGCATCGGGCTGCCGCATCTGCTGCAGAAGGCCGTGGCGAAGCTGCGCGCCTGCGGCAGGTCGAAGCGCGTCACGGACGCCCCACCTTGCAGCCAGCGCAGCGCCGCGGCCTCGACGACCACCTCGCAGGAATGCGCCGTGCCGCTGGCCTTGCGGCAGCGCGAGCAGTGGCAGTTCAGGAATTTGTCGAACGGTCCATCGATCTCGAACGCCACCTCGCCGCACAGACAGCTGCCGCTGAACGTCGTCATGCCCCATCTCCTCAATGGATCGCGTTTGAGCGCGCATCATAGTCGTTGGACTCGCGTTTGTGCATCACGGACGAGCGGTCACTTGCCCCGCTTACGGTGGGTCGTCGGATTTGTTGTAACGAAGAAAGCAGCAGCGCGGCCTCATGCCTCTCCCGGCGATGCGCAGCATCGTCCGCAGATGCGCCGATCGAGCACCTCCCGTAAGCGCGACTGTCGGCAGCTATCAACTCCGAAAGTGACCCCTACGAGTTCGTTCCCATGTAGACGAGACGAGCCCCTCTCGCGCGTCATTTACCGGTACGAGGAGTCAATCACTTGCATTTATTTGGAACTGCCTCAGCGGGCAGCGGCCCCTCGCAAATGCATGGCTCCAGGGCGATTTGGCCACCATGAGGACAAGTTTGACCGTTGATTAGCCCGCGGCAGGGGGATCTGACAGTTCAGGAGTCCTCCAAATGTACCGCGTTGTTATTGTCCTCACCGCATTGCTCGCTCTCTGCGTTCAAGCTCAGGCCCGCCCCCGTCATCATCATCATCACTATTCTCACCGTCACCACTCCGCCATGAACGCGATGGCCTCGATGTCAGGAGAAGGTCGCGTCGTCGGCGGCCGCCCGTCGGGATGTCCGCATGCATTCTGCGGCTGCGAGGCGTCGCTCTACAAGTTCGGCCGCGTCATTCCCGAATTGAACCTCGCATCCAACTGGCGCCGCTTTCCGAGCGCCGCTCCTGCTCCTGGAATGGCGGCGGTCCGTTCCGGCCATGTCATGATCCTGCAGCAGCAAGTTGCCGGCAGCATCTGGTATGTGCATGACGGCAACTCCGGCGGCCACGTCACCCGCGAACATCCGCGCTCGATTGCCGGCTACACGATCGTGAACCCCGGGGCTGGTTCCGCCATGTTCGGCGCCGTATCCGGCCGGACCCGGCAGGCCCGCGCGCCGGCCTTCCAGCGCGTGGCGCGCAACGTGCGATCGGATAGCTGGATGTCCAGCGCGGCGCCGATGTCCGTCAATTAGTCTGTCGATGTATGGGCGCAGCGACATCGGGGCATCCTGCGTATCGCTGCGCTCCTGCAATCCGAGCCGCTTACCTCTCCCGCTTGTGGCACGGCTATCCGCATATGGCCGTGTCCGGTGGCGGAGCCATTCCCGGGCCTCATGGTTCTCAAGGCGATGCAAGAGCATCGCCTCAATGCGCCGAAGCGCGGCGCTCCTCACCATGAGGGACGAGGCTGGCGAGGAGAACATCTGCGTCGGCGTCTCGTGAGAGCTGGCGCGTGCGCGCTCACAATCCCCGATTGGGTCTCCCCGCAACCATCAGTCGATATGCCCGGACGATGCGGTCGTGCTATCGAGCAACTGGGGGGCACAACGATGATTTCACGAATATCTCCATTCACGACCGACGGACGGGGCTGGCTCTTCGGCCTGCTGTTCGGCTTCGATGGCCGTATCGCCCGTACGCAATACTGGCTGTCCTATCCGATCATTGGCGTGATGAACCTGCTCACGCTGATGCTTTTTGCTCTGCTCGGATGGTTGTTGTCCGGCTACATCGCCATTGGCGTTGCCATCATCGCGTCGATTCTCATCTTCAACGCAAGCCTCGCCGTGGCTGTCAAGCGTCTCCATGATCGCGGCAAGAGCGGATGGTGGCTGCTGCTCTACTACGCCGCGCCCGTCTTGCTGCATCTGTCGGGCGGCTGGCTGGAATCGAACGTCATTGTTTTCGAGCTTGCGGCCTCGGCGCTCGTGCTCTGGGCAATCATCGAACTCGGCTGCCTTCGCGGCACTGCGGGCCCGAACAGCTATGGACCCGATCCGCTTGCGATGCCTGCAGCAGGTGCGCCGACGGCGTGAGCGAGCCTGAGATATGACGTCCTGGCGGCCACGATGCTCATCGTGGCCGCGTCTCCCGCCTGAACAGCACGTAGAGCGCGGGTAGCACCAGGAGTGTCAGCACGGTCGACGAGATGATGCCGCCGATGACGACAGTGGCGAGCGGGCGCTGGACTTCGGCGCCGGCGCCGGTGGCGAGCGCCATCGGCACGAAGCCGAGTGAGGCGACCAGCGCCGTCATCAGCACCGGGCGCAGCCGCGCCAGCGCGCCC
>JBARNF010000579.1:0-1506 GCA_049802835.1 Bradyrhizobium sp. | reverse complement strand
GGGCGGATGCCCATCGCGACGCCGAGCCCGTCGATGGCCGCCTGCAGCGCATGGCCGTAATACTGAAACTCCGTACCGCGCGCGGTCACGCGGGTGACGCCGGCCGCCTTCAGCCATAGCGACCAGTCTTCGGCGGCATGTGACACCCGCAACAGGCTCGGGCCCTTGAGGTCGGTCGGCCGCTTCAAGGTCGCCGCCAACCGCGGCGTGCACACCGGCACGAGGTCGGCGGCAAACAGCGGCTCGGCGACGAGACCCGGCCAGGCACCGTCACCGAGCCTGATGCCGCAGCTCCAATCGTCGCCGAACGGCACGGCCGCGCCGCCGGTCGTGATGCGGACCTCGATGTCGGGTTCCTCCTTGCTGAAATCCGCGAGTCGCGGGATCAGCCACTTCATCGCAAAAGTGGGGCCGACCCCGAGCGTCAGCACCCGCATCGTCGATGGCGCCATGATCTGCGCGGTCAGGCTGGACAGCGCGTCGAAGATCGGCGTCAGCCCGCTCTGATAGGTGCGCCCGGCCGCCGTCAGTGCCAGCCGGTTGGCCTTGCGCTCGAACAGCACCACGCCGAGCCGCTGCTCCAGCAAATTGACCATGCGGCTGATCGCTGCGGCCGAGACGTTGAGCTCGGTTCCGGCCGCGGCGAAGCTGCCGGCGCGCGCCGCCGCCTCGAAAGCCTTGATGCCGTTCAGGAACAGAAGCCGCCGCATGCCATCCCTCAGGAAAACTGATGGAGGGCAAGATAACTCGGTTTGCGCCGTCGCCGCCAGCGCGACATTATTGCGCGCAGAGGAGATCAGCCATGACGCCCGTCCTGATTGCAGCGCTCGGATTGCTGATGGTCGCGACGGCATTCCTGTCGGGCCTGTTCGGCATGGCGGGCGGGCTGATCCTGATCGGCGTGCTGCTCGCGATCATGCCGCTGCCGGCGGCGATGGTGCTGCACGCGATCACGCAGATGGCCTCCAACGGCTGGCGCGCGGTGCTGTGGCGCCGGCACATCCGCTGGCGACCGGTCGCGGTGTATCTCGTGGGTTGCGCGCTGGCGCTCGGCCTGTGGTCGCTGGTGCGCTACGTGCCGGACAAGCCGGCCGCGCTGCTGCTGCTCGGCGTCACGCCGTTCATGGCGCGGCTGATGCCGGCTCATCTGCGCCCCGATCCGGACAGCATCTGGCAGGGCGCGATCTACGGCACGATCTGCATGGGGCTGATGCTGATGACCGGCGTGTCGGGGCCGCTGCTCGACACGTTCTTCCTCGGCGCGCGCTTCGACCGCAGGTCCATCGTCGCCACCAAGGCGACCTGCCAGGTCGCGAGCCATCTCACCAAGCTGATCTATTTCGGCGGCATCATCGACCAGGCCGCGAGCGTCGATCCCGTGCTCGCGCTCGTTGCGGTCGCAGCCTCCATGCTCGGCACGACCCTGGCGCGGCGCCTGCTGGAGGCGATGAGCGAGCAGCAGTTCCGCGTCTGGGCCAACCGGATCATCACGGCGGTGGCGAGCTA
>JBARNF010000578.1:0-15698 GCA_049802835.1 Bradyrhizobium sp. | reverse complement strand
CTATCGCGCCGGCCAGATCACGTCATCAGAGTTCGCGGCGCGCAGCTGCGGCGGCAGGCCGCAGCAATCAGCGCCGCGCGAGCGGCGCTCCCGGCGGCGGCCCCGGCACCCAGATCGGAAACGCGATATTGGCCCAAACCGTCTCGGACCGCGTCCCGTTCTCGACATAGAACGTGTGCTGGTAGTTCAGATTGATCTGGAATGCACCTGCATTGTAGGTGAGCGACGGCCCGGCATTGAGCGCGCGAAAGCGGTTGCCGTCCTGCACGCCGGCGGCGTTGAACGCCTTGGTCCCGTTCACCTTGTCATCCTGGTACTGGTGCGTATAGCCACCGACAAAGCCGAGTTTCCAGGCGCCGATGTTGTAGCCGGCGTTGAAGTCCACCGCCAATGCGTCACCGCTCCGGTACTGCTGAGTCTGCTGCGTGAAGGCGTTGACAGAATCGGTGTTCGTGCCGTTGAGCAGCAGGCGCGGTGACACCGCGAATTCGAAGCCCTTCGGATCGGCGTAGCGATAGGCGAAGACCGGCGCGATCGTGGTGTAGTTGGTGCCAACATTCAGCGGACGCCTTGCCGAATAGGTGCCGGTGTTCGGCATGATGTCGAGACCCAGCGTCACGCTCTGCATCGGCGACAGGGCCCAGTGGAGAATCACCGGCGAAACCGTCAGGTTGGAGAAACCGTTGGCCTGGAATGTCCCTCCTGGATTCGAGCTGTCGAGATGGACGAAGGGAACGACGAGCTGCGAATAGACATGGGCTCCGAAGAACTCGCCGGGATAGCTGGCAAGAAACCTCGCCGTCTCTGAAACGGCCGAGAGCTTGAACGGAATCGGCAGCTTGTTGCCATGTCCGTCATACAGTCCGTTCGAACTGGTGTAGCTGGTCTGGCTGATGGCGAACAGGCCGGGGATGGGCGGGAACGTGCCAACGAAAACGCCGGGCGAGCCGGCCGGGTAGTTGGTCGTTCCATTCTCGGCGGCAAACGCGCCCTGGCTCGCCCCAGCCAGCATCAATGCCGCGCAAGCGGCAAGCTTTAGTCCCCTCATAGGTCCCCCACTCGATGACGCGTTTCCCCTCGCTGCGAAACGGGTCTTGTGCCCGTTACATCGTTCGGCTTGCCGACGCGCCGACGGCGATCCGATTGCCCGCATATTCGGCGACTGCGGAACATTCGTAAAATTGATCGTTGTGATTTGACGTATTCATCCAGGAAATGCATTGCGACCGCGGGCTGCGCGCCGGCCGGATGGGTCTGCGCAGGTCAGGGCAGACGCGTGGACGCACGTGCTCGACGCGAGAGATCGAGCTCCCGCGCGGTGTCGATCAAGCCGATCCCGTCTGGTGTCAGCGCCTCATGTCATGACGAAGGCACGCGCCATCGCAGCGTTGTTCTGAATCGAACGCCCGTCGACGGCAAGCCTGACCTCGTAACCGTCGCCCGTCCGGACGCGGCACGAAACGCATGGATCAGTTCGTCTCCTTGGTGATCCGGACCAGCGTCTGATCGACGAAGCTCTTGGCATCCTGATCCGGCTTGCGAAACAGCTCGCGCTCGACCGTCAGGCTCCGGCCCGGAACGGCCTTGCTGCAGACCTCTCGCAGGAACACGCCGCCGACCGGCTGCTCGCCCGCGGTCGGCTGCAGCTCCTTGCAATCCCAGCCCTCAGCGCCATAACGCGACTTCACCTGGTTGCCGAGCAGGAAGGCCTTCTTGCGAATGTAGAGCCGGGCCTTCGGATCGGTCTCGATGATCAGGCCGGTGACGGTGCCCTTGTCGTCGACCAGAGCGGTCAGAAGTACGGGATGACCGGCGACCTTGGTGCCGTCCTGGCTGGTCTCCGGATCGAACTCGAAACGCACCGCGTGTCTCGCCTGGTCATCAGCCGGACAGTCGCGCCAGGCCGACCAGGCGCTGAGCTTGCGCTCCGGATCCTTGGCGCAGGTCAGATTGACATAGCCCTCGTCCGGCAGCTTGCTGACCGGCATGCCGACGGTGATGTCGCGCAGATCGTAGGCCGGCACGGCCTGGGCGGAGGCCGCTTGGATCACGAACGGCAGAAGAAACGCGGCAAAGATCGCGGCGCAGGTTGACCGTCTCATTTCGATGGCTCGCTCGCTGGATTGGTGGCATGGGCCTTGTAGATGTCGCAGACACGCGAGGTGTTGCCGAAAAAAGCGGTGCATTCGTCGTAGTTCGGCTCACCCCGCCCCTTGATGTGAGCGAGCACGTAGTCCGCGACGGCCTCGATATCGTTGGGCCGCAGGAACGTGCCGCCCTCGGGCGGCATGCGCTCGCCGACGTCCTGGCGGCTCATGTCGTAGCATTTCGAGGTGTCGTACGAGCCGCGCGCGAAATACGGCATGCCCGTTCCCGGCCGGCCGCAGGTCACGGTCTCGACGATGTGCTCGCGCGTGAGCTGGGTCTTGCGCAGCGACAGCGCGTCGCCGCCGTAACCGCCACCGCCATTGCCGTGCCATTTGTGGCAGCCGAAGCAATTCGCGCGCTTGAACACCGCCTTGCCGGCCTCGGTCGGATCGGCCGGCGCCGCGGACTGCGCGAACGCGAGCGATGCGGAAAGTAGGACGAAGGCGAACGCCAAGAGGGACGCCAAGGCGGACGGAATCGTACTGAATCTCATCTGATCATCTTGTCGAACGTGGAAAAGGAAGGGGCGGAGGCGCTGTCGCCTCCGCCCCTCGCGATGTCACAGTGAGAAGACGTAGAGCATCGAGCCGGGCTGGATCTTCTTCAGCTCGGGCGTGGCCTCGATGAACCATTTGTCCCAGGCGCCGCCCAGACCGACCAGGATCGCGACATACTGCTTGCCGTCGACCGAGAACGTCACCGGAGGCGCATTGACGCCGCCACCGGTGTTGAACTCCCACAGCTTCTGCAGCGTCTTGCCGTCGAGCGCCATCACCTCGCCCGAAGGCTGACCGGAGAAGACCAGATCGGGTGTGGCCAGCATGCCGCCGAGATTCGGAAACGGCGTCTCCATCTTGCCGGCGATCTTGCCGGTCGTGACATCGATCGCGGTTACGCTTCCGGTGATCTTGAACGGCTGGCTCGGTCCGCCGCCGGTCCAGAACTCGCGCGCCTTCAACTTGTCCTTGGTCGATTCCTCGACGGTGATCCGGTTGCAGCTCTCGATGACCGGAATATACCAGAGCTTCAGGTCCGGATTGTAGGCCGTCGGAGGCCAGTTCTTGCCGCCCATGTTGCCGGGGCAGATGTCCGCGACCTTGTTGTCGCGGCTTGGCGTGACCGCAGCGTTGTAGTGCTGCACCGGATTCTTCGGATCGTACTCGATCGGCTTGCCCGTTTCGGCGTCGAGCCCCTTGGTCCAGGTGACCTTCTTGACGAAGGGCAGACCCCAGATGAACTTGCCGGTGGTGCGGTCGATCGCATAGGCGAAGCCGTTGCGGTCGGCCTCGAGCGCAAGTTTCAAGGTCGATCCGTTCGGCGCGGGAACGTCGACCAGCACGTTTTCAGCTACGCTGTCGTAGTCATAGGGGTCGTTGGGCGTGTGCTGGTAGTGCCACTTGATCTTGCCGGTCGAAGCGTCGAGCGCCAGCGAGCTGTCGGTGTAGTGGTTGTCGCCCGGGCGATAGGCATTGTCCCAGTCCGGACCGGGATTGCCGACGCCCCAGATGATGGTGTCGGTGGCCGGATCGTAGGTCCCCGTCACCCAGGTCGAGCCGCCGCCGGCCGCTGCCGCGTCGTTGCTGTCCTTCCAGGTCTCGCTGCCGGGCTCACCCTTGGCCGGAATGGTGTGGGTGCGCCAGACTTCCTTCTGCGTCGACAGATCGGTCGCGGCGACCCAGCCGCGGATGCCGTATTCGGCGCCGGCCACGCCGGAGACCGCCATGTTCTTCACGATCAGCGGTGCGCCGGTGATGACCTCGCCCTTGTCGGGATCGGCGACCTGGCGCTGCCACGCGACCTGTCCGGTCTCCTTGTTGGTCGCAACCAGGCGCCCGTCGAGCGTATGGGAGATGACGAGATTGCCCCACAACGCAACACCACGATTGTCGACGCCGCAGCAGGCGATGGCGCCGGCCCAGTCGTGATCCGTCTTCGGATCCATCTTCCAGACCAGCGTTCCCTTGCCGCCGCGCGCATCGATCTTGTAGACCGAGCCCCAGCCGTCGGTCACGTAGATCATGCCGTTCTCGACGATCGGGGTGCCTTCGAGGCCGCCATGACTCCAGATGCCGCCGCCCTCGACGCCGCCGAGATGCATCGTCCAGGCGACCTTCAGGTTCTTGACGTTGTCCTTGTTGATGTCCTTCAGCGTCGAGAAGCGCGTGCCCGAGTAGTTCTTGTGATGATGCAGCCAGTTGCCGGCTTCCTTGTCCGCATTCAGCAGACGATCCGCCGTCATCTCGTCCGCAGCCTGCGCCGGAGATGCAAGGTGGAAACAGGCAAAGGCCGCGCTGGCCAGCAGCACCGCCCGTAACGTGGACCTGACGTGATTCCTCATCGTTTCCTTCTCCCACTATGATTTATGTTGTTTATTGGATCCCGCTTCGCCGTTCGCAGCGAAGAGGCAGCAGGCGACAAGCAAGCTCAAGGCGATTTACGTATCTCGACCTCCGTTTCGATGGATCCTGCCTTCTGGAAGACGATCGTGCAGGTGAAGCGCTTGCCGGGTTCGAGCGGTTCGCGTGTCTGCAGCAGCATCACGTGATAGGCGGTCGGCTGCAGCACCAGCGTGCTGCCTGCAGGAATCGGAATCGATGGGACGGAACGCATCGCGGGCGCGCCTTCGCCACGATCGACGGTGTGTCGTTCGGAGAAATTGGCGACCGGGCAACGGACGCGCATCAGCGCTTCGGGCGCAGTGGTGTCGTTCCTGATCGTGACCAGCAGCGGGATATCGCGGCCGACGTCGGGCGTTGCGGGCACCCAGGCTTCGGAGAGCGTGAGCCCTTCCCCTGAAGCCGCGAGACTCTGCGCAGTGGGTATGATCAAGGCCGCCAGCGCCAGCAGGAGCCCGCTCGCGGAGATCTTCCGGTTGGCATCACGGCATCGCGTGGCCGCGTCGCTGACCACCCTCGGCGGCGATGCCTGTCCCGGCCAACGATCCGTTGAATTGCCCCCGGTCTGCGCGCTACCCTCCGAGGGAGCGGACCAAATCTGATCGCACTCCAGACGAGCCGGATGTTCCGACAACGGGAGTCCTCCCTTGTGGCGCCGTTCTTAACTTGGTTTAACGAGGCGCCTTTTTTTGAATTCGTACTCTGAATTCGAATTCGTCGCAAATGGATTGTTGCCCTTGACGTGCTAACGTTCGCCAAAACCTGATGTCCTAGGCGAATCGTGACCTCTGCCCCTTCCCTCGTCGACCAGGTTGTCGAAGCGATCACTGACGAGATCGTCAGCGGCGTGCTCACGTCCGGCTCGCGGCTGATCCAGGATGACCTGGCACAGGCCTATGGCGTGTCGCGCCAGCCCGTCCAGCAGGCGATGATGCTGTTGCGCGGGTGCGGGCTGGTGCAGAGTGCGCCGGGCCGCGGCCTGATCGTGGCGCCGCTCGACCCGAGCTTCGTCCGCGATCTCTATGAGATGCGCGCCGTCCTCGAAGGACTGGCGGCGCGGCTCGCTGCCGAACGCGCCAGCCATCGGGCCGCGCTCGAGGGCCCGGCCTACGTCGCTGCCGGCCACGAGGCGGTCAGAAGCGGGCTCGTGAACCGCAAGATCGAGACGGACATCGCCTTCCACCACTTCCTGGGCAACCTGTCCGGCAACACGCTGATCAGCGAGACCATGGCGCCGCATTGGCCCTGCCTGAAGCGCGTCATGTCCGACGTGCTGCAGAAGGAGGAAGGCATGTCGCAGACGGTGTGGGACGAGCACGAGGACATCCTCGCCGCCGTGATCGAAGGCCGCGCCGCCGACGCCGAAGCGCTGAGCCGCGCGCACATCTCCCGCGCGGCAGGTGTCTTCATCCGTCACCTCGAAGCGCGGCAGGAGAGCCGGCCGAAGCAGCGGCGAACGCTCTCGGCGAGAAAACTCTCGCCATGAGCAGGATCGATACGAGGCCGGTGGCGCCGCTCAAGACACAGCCCAACCTGACGGAACGCGTCTACCAGCGCATTCTCTCCGACATCGTCGGCGGCGAGCTGGCGGAATCGGCGCGCCTGATCCAGGATGATCTGGCGCACGACCTCGGCGTGTCGCGCCAGCCGGTGCAGCAGGCGCTGCTGCTGTTGCGCAATCAGGGCTTCGTGCGCGATGCACCGGGACGCGGCCTCGAAGTCGCGCCGATCGACACCGACTTCATCCGCAATCTCTACGAAATCCGCGCCGTCGCCGAAGGGCTCGCCTGCAGGCTTGCTGCTACGCGTGGGGCCGAGCGTGCAGCCCGCGAGGGCCCGAAGCTGATCGAGGAAGGCCGCCGCGCCGAGCGCGAACATTCGGTCCAGAAGCTGATCGAGGCCGACGTCAAATTCCACGAATTCCTCTACGACATCTCCGGCAACTCCGTGATCCAGGACACGACCCAGCCGCATTGGCTGCATCTGCGCCGCCTGATGGGCGAGGTGCTGATGCGCGACGAGACGCCGCGGCGGATCTGGGACCAGCACGAGGACATCCTCAATGCCGTGATCGCAGGCGACGCGCAGCGGGCCGAGGAACTCGCCCGGCAGCACATCACCCGAACGGCCGGCGTGCTGCTTGCGCGAATGACGAAGCAGCGCGGGCGCAGTGCCGTTCCGGCCCAGACCTGACGGACCGCGGGCCTTCCGCCAGCCGGCGCTCACGCGGCCGGCAGGGCAAACGAGAAGGTGGCGCCACCCTGCGGCTCGTTGGTGGCCGAGAGTTCGCCGCCATGCTCCCGGACGATGCCGTAGCTGATCCATAGTCCGAGTCCGGTCCCCTCGCCGACCCGCTTGGTCGTGAAGAACGGCTCGAAGATGTGGCTCAGATGATCCTTGTCGATGCCCGGGCCATTGTCGGTGATCCTGAACGCGATCTCGCCGCCCTGGCGCGCCGCCGTGACCACGAGGCGCGGCAGCTCGGTCCCGCGCATTGCATCGATCGCGTTTTCGACCAGGTTGACGATGACCTGATGCAGCTGGCCCTCATTGCCCGAGGTCCACAGATCGGGCTCGACCTCGACCTGAATGTCGACACGATGCTGCTTGGTCCGCCCCGCCCACAGCACGGCGGTGTTGATCAGCCGCTCGATGTTGACGCGCTCGACTTCGCCGAGCTTGGAGAACGACAGGCGGCGGAGGTTCTTGACGATCTCGCTGATCCGCACCGCGCCTTCCAAGGTGCCTTCGATCAGCGGCCCGAAATCTTCCAGGATGGCATCGATCCGGAGATCCGAGCGGAGCGCGGCGACGTCATCGCCCATCGGCTGCTCATGGATCGCATCGAGATAGCCGACCAGCGACGTCCGATAACGCATCAGGGTATGGACGTTGCCGTAGACGAAGCTGATCGGGTTGTTCAGCTCGTGGGCAACACCGGCGACGAGACGGCCGAGGCTTGCCATCTTCTCCTGCTCGACCAGTTGCCGCTGCGCGCGCTGCAGCTCCCGATGCGCCTTGTGCAGCGCCTCATAGGCGCGGCGCAGCTCACCGATCGGCCTGCCGGTCAGCACCACGCCGATGAAGCGGCCGCGGTGGTCATGCCGCGGCGAGCTGTTGATCGCGAACAGCTCCGAGCTGCCGCCGGTGGCGCGGAATCGCAGCTCGCCGTCCACCACCTCGGTTCCGCTGCGCGGTTCGAGCAGCGGCGGCAGCCTCACCCTGTGATCGAGGTCGATCACATCGGCGATGTTACGCCCTGCGATCTCCGCCAAGGTCAGGCCCGACGTCTGCTGGAACGCGGAGTTGGCCTGCTGCACCGTGCCCTTGGCATCGCAGACGACGAGAATGTCGGAGACGGACTCGATGACATTGGTGACGAAGGCCTGCGCTTCCTCGAGCTCGGCATTCTTGCGTTCGAGATCGACCTCATAGCGAAGCAGGTCCGAATAGACCTCGTCCATCTTACGGATCACTTCGATCCAGACACCTTCGCGCTCGCTGTCGAATTCGAGCGTGCTGCTGCTTGCGATGAGCTTCAGAAGCGTATCAGCTCCGGACGATTCAGGAGAGTGAGTG
This sequence comes from Bradyrhizobium sp., assembly GCA_049802835.1. Classification (GTDB taxonomy): domain Bacteria; phylum Pseudomonadota; class Alphaproteobacteria; order Rhizobiales; family Xanthobacteraceae; genus Bradyrhizobium. Next base: position 7,575 of record JBARNF010000578.1, on the reverse strand, counting down.
GCCTTTGCCATTTTTTCTCAAATCATATCTGGACAACTTGTTTCGCAGGCCGACCCTCGACAGGCCGAGCTCGCTCGCGACACGGCTGATGTTGCCGTCATATTTCTCCAGGCAGCCGACGATGACGCTCTTTTCGAGGTCCTCTACCCTGTCCTTCAAGCTGCCGGAACCGTTCAGCTTGCCATTGCCGACCGCGGGTGCGGCACGGCGGCCATTGCGCCGGCTGGCGAAGGGCGGGCAGCGCAGCTCGTCGGCATCCGCCAACACGGCCATGCGCTGGATCTCGTTCTGCAGCTCGCGGACATTACCAGGCCAGTGATATCTGGAAAACTCCTCCAGCGCCGGCGGTGCGAAGCGCAGATGCGGCCGGTTGAACGACGTCTTCACTGCGGTCAGGATGCCTTCGGCGATCAACGAAATGTCCATCGGGCGCTCGCGCAGCGACGGCATGTGCACCGGGAACGCGGCAAGCCTGTAGTAGAGGTCGCGACGGAAGCGGCCTGCCTCGACCTCGGCTTCGAGGTCGCGGTTGGTCGCCGCGACCACGCGCACGTCCACCTGGCGTACGCGCTGGGCGCCGAGCGGCCGGATCTCGCTCTCCTGCAGCACGCGCAACAGCTTGACCTGGAACGCCGGCGAGGTCTCGCCGATCTCGTCGAGAAAGATGGTGCCGCCATCGGCGACCTCGAACAGGCCGATGCGATCCTGATAGGCGCCGGTGAAGGCGCCCTTCTTGCATCCGAACAGCTCGCTCTCGAGCAGCTCGTCCGGCAGCGCGCCGCAGTTCTCGACCACGAAGGCCTTGGTGGCGCGGGCCGAGCCGTAGTGAATGGCGCGCGCCAGCAGCTCCTTGCCGGTGCCGGACTCGCCGGTGATCAGGACCGAGATGTCATAGTCGGCGGCGCGGCGGCCGAGCTCGATCACGTTGCGCATCGGGCTCGCTGGCGAGTGCACGATGCGATCGAAATCATAGAGCTGCTTGGCGGCACCGCGCTTGACCGACACCACCCTCTTGATGTGCGCCGGCGTTGCCTTGACGTCGACCCCGGCGGTCTCCGTCTCCTTCTGCAGGCGGTAGAGCTGGACGGCCTCGCGCACGATCTCGATCAGGCGGTCCGGCTGCCAGGGCTTGGTGATGTACTGATAGATGCCGGCCTCGTTGAGACCGGCGATGATGTCCTCCGAATCCGAATAGCCGGAGATGATCATGCGCACCGGGTCCGGCCACATCTCACGCACGCGCTTCAGGAAGCTGACGCCGGATTCCTGCGGCATCCGCTGATCGCAGATCACGGCATGCACGATCTCGCCTTCGAGCAGCTTCTCGGCATCGGCCGTGTTGCCGGCGCACAACACCTCGAAGTCCTGGTTGAGGACGCGCCGCAGCGCCTCCTGCGACCGGACCTCGTCATCCACGACCAGTATCGTCCCCTGCAGAGCCATCCTCGTCTCAACAGATCCGTGGCAGTTGCTCGCCCGACAGCCAGTCGACGATGCGGCCACCGCCGAAGCTCGTCGCCATCTGGACGAAGCGGTGATCGTCGCGGACGGCCTCGCCGATATCGGCGGAATCCTGACCGAGCGGATGCACCTTCATCGCGGCGAGCACGGCGCCCGCCACCTCGGGCGCAACCACCGCGACGAGCTTGCCCTCGTTGGCGACATTGAGCGGATCCAGGCCGAGCAGCTCGCAGGCCGCCGCGACGGCGGGCTTGACGGGAATGGCGTCCTCCTGCAGGCGAAAGCCGAGATTGGACTGCTGGGCGATCTCGTTCATGGTCGCCGCAAGCCCGCCACGGGTGGGATCGCGCATCAGGCGCAGGCCATGACCGCCGGCCGCGACCATGGCGGCAACGAGACCGTGCAGAGACGCCGAGTCCGACACGATCTCGGTCTCGAAGGTGAGATTCTGCCGCTTCGACATGATCGCGACGCCGTGATCGCCGAGGCTGCCCGACAGCAGCACGCGGTCGCCGGGCGTCGCTTTGTCCGCCGACAGGTCCAGGCCGTCCGGAAGCACGCCGACGCCGGCCGTGGAGATGAAGACGCCATCCGCCTTGCCACGCTCGACCACCTTGGTGTCGCCGGTGATGATCGAGATTCCCGCCGCGCGCGCCGCCTCGCCCATCGCCTCGGCGATCCGCTTCAGATCGTCGAAGCGAAAGCCCTCTTCGATGATGAAGCTGGCCGAGAGATACAGCGGCCTGGCGCCGGCCATGGCGATGTCGTTGACGGTGCCATGCACGGCGAGCGAACCAATGTTGCCGCCGGGGAAGAACAGTGGCGACACCACGTAGCCGTCGGTCGTCATCACCATGCGTCCGGCCGCCACGTCGAAAGCCGATTGGTCATTGCCGCGCGCCAGCCATTCATTGCCGAACGCTTCATGGAACAGGCCGGAGATCAACCGCGCCATCGCGCGGCCGCCGGCGCCGTGCGAGAGATCGACGCAGCCGTTCTTGAGGTCGAGCCGGCGCTGATGCATGGTCATGACGCAAGCCTCCGCTGATGGTCGCGGAAGCGGCCATAGGTCCAATGCGCTGCGCACGCGCCTTCCGACGACACCATGCAGGAGCCGACCGGCGTCTCCGGCGTGCACGCATTGCCAAACAGCCGGCAGTCCACCGGCTTCTTTACGCCGCGCAGGATCGCCGGGCATTCGCAGGCCGGATTGTCGGCGACGAGCAGCTCGGGCATCTCAAAGCGCAGCTCGGCGTCGAGATGCGCATAGGCCGGCCGCAACTTCAATGCGCTCGACGGAATGCTGCCGAGGCCGCGCCATTCGAACTGATCGCGCAGTTCGAAGATCTCGGCCATCTCGCCGATGGCGCGCCGGTTACCGCTGCCCGTGACCGCGCGGCGATACTGGTTCTCGACCTCGTGACGGCCGTCATTGACCTGCTCGATCAGCATCAGGATCGCCTGCATCATGTCGAGCGGCTCGAAGCCTGCGATCACGACCGGCTTGCCGTCGTCGCGCGCGAACGGCTCATAGGGCGCGGTGCCGATCACCGTGGAGACATGCGCAGGGCCGACGAAGCCGTCGATCTCGACAGGATTTTCGCTGTCGAGGATCGCCCGCATTGCCGGCGGAGTCAGCACGTGGTTGCAGAACACGCTGAAATTCGTCAGCTGCTTCTTGTCGGCGAGCCTGATCATCACGGCCGTCGGCGGCGTCGTGGTCTCGAAACCGATGGCGAAGAATACGACTTCGCGCCCCGGGTTCTGCTCGGCCAGCGCGATCGCATCCAGCGTCGAATAGACCATGCGGACGTCGGCACCGCGGGCCTTGGCCCGCAGCAGCGAGGATCCGCGCGAGCCCGGCACGCGCATGAGGTCACCATAGACGCAGAGGATGACCTCGGGCCGTTCGGCGAGCGCGATCGCCATGTCGATGCGCCCGGCCGGCAGCACGCAGACGGGACAGCCCGGCCCATGGATCATGCGCACATTGTCTGGCAGCATGTCTTCGAGACCATAACGCGCGATCGCATGGGTATGGCCGCCGCAGAATTCCATGAAGCGATAGGCTTTGCCGGACTCTGCCTTGGCGCGGATCGCGCGCGCAAGGCCCATGGCCAGCTCCTTGTCGCGATATTCATCCGCATATTTCATGGCCGCGCCTCCACCGGTTCCGCTCCCATCTGCCGGAGAAGGTCGAGCGTCTCACGCGCCTCCTCCGGATCGATCTTGGCCAGCGCATGGCCGACATGAAGGATGACGTAGTCGCCGACGGTGATCTCCTCGATCAGGGCGACCGAGACTTCCTTGCTGACGCCATCGATCGAGACGATCGCCATGTCGTCAGGCAGGAGCTTGATCACCTCGGCAGGAATGGCCAGGCACATCAGACGAACCCTCCGGAAGATAGACCCTGTTGATTAAGTTGCAGTCCGGCGACCCAGGCCTGCCCGAGACTCAGGCCGCCATCATTGACCGGCAGTTGGCGCGGCAGCAGCGGATCAAGGCCGGCCGCACGGCAGCCGCGCACGATCTGCTCCGCCAGATGCGCGTTGAGGAAGCAGCCGCCGCACAGCACGACGGTGCCGATGCCGGTCGCACGCGAGGCACCCGCAACCCAGTCGACGCAGGCTGCGGCCAGGGTGCCGTGAAACAGGCCGGCGGCTTCGACCGCATCGAGATCGCGCGCGATCAGGCGCGCGAGGAGAGGCCGCAGCGACAGCACACCGTCGATGACCGTCCAGCCGCGCGCCAGCACCGCCGGTTCACGCACCAGCGCCTCGAGCTTCACGGCGGCCTCGCCTTCATAGCTTTGGATCATGCTGACACCGAGCAGTCCGGCGACGGCATCGAACAGGCGACCGGCGCTGGTCGTGACCGGCGTGTCCGCACGATCGAGCAGCACGGATAGATGCCGAGCCTGCGGCTGGCCAGCGAAGCGCGACGCAATGTCCCCGCCCCGCCCGATGTCATGCAGCAGCGCCGCGGCCATGCGCCACGGCTCACGCGCGGCACGATCGCCGCCCGGCATCTTCAATGGCGCGAGATGGCCGAGGCGACGGAAGCCTGCGCCGTCGCACAGCAGGAGCTCGCCGCCCCACGCGCCGCCGTCGCTGCCATGGCCGTAACCATCAAGCACCAGGCCGAGTGCAGGGCCGGCTACTCCATGCTCGGCGATGACGGACGCCGCATGCGCGTGATGATGCTGCACGGGCACCGTGGGGAGACCGCGGCCTTGTGCGAACCGCGTCGACGCCATGTCGGGATGCATGTCGTGCGCGATCGCGACCGGTTCGACGTCGAGAATGGAGGTGAGGTGACGGATCGTCTCCTCGAAGAAGCGGACGGCCTGCGCGGTGTCGAGATCGCCGATATGCTGGGACACGAACGCCTCGTCGCCGCGCGTTACCGTCACCGTCGCCTTCAGATGAGCGCCGACCGCAAGTATTGGCGGCATGGACCGCGCAAGACGGATCGGTTCCGGAACATAACCGCGGGCGCGCCGAATGAAACGGGGAGCGCCGGCGACCATGGCGACAACGGAATCGTCGGCACGAATGACGATGTCCCGATCGTGCGTGACAATCAGGTCCGCGATATCAGCCAGAGCGGCCAGCGCCTCGTCATTGTCGGTCAAGAGCGGCTCGCCGCTCGGATTGGCGCTGGTGCAGACCAGCGCCCAGCCGCCATCGCCCGCGGCTCCGCCGCGCGTATCGAGCGCGTGAAAGATCAGATGATGCAGCGGCGCGACGGGCAGCATCACCCCGATCTTCGCCAGACCCGGCGCAACGCACGGCGCGACATGACGGCGCGATCTCGCCAGCACGATCGGCCGGGCCACCTGCTCCAGCAGCGCGCGCGCAGGCGCATCGATCTCGGCGAGATCGGCGGCGGCATCGGCCGAGGCCAGCATCACGGCGAAGGGTTTGCCGTCGCGCTGCTTGCGGGCGCGCAGGCGCTGGACGACGTCATCGCGGCTGGAATCGCACAGCAACTGATAGCCGCCGAGGCCCTTGATCGCGACGATCATGCCGTCCGCAAGCGCGGCCGCGATCTCGTCGGGCCCGTGACTGAGCCGCGGCCCGCAATGCGGACAGGAGATCGCCTCGGCATGGAAGCGGCGGCCGCTCGGATCCTCGTAGTCGGCGCGGCATTCCCAACACATCGGAAACCGCTTCATCGCCGTGGTCGCGCGGTCGTAAGGCAGACGTTCGGCAATGGTGAAGCGTGGACCGCAATGGGTGCAGTTGACGAAAGGATAGAGATGGAAGCGGCTCGTCGGATCGAACAGCTCCGCCAGGCACGCCGCGCAGGTGGCCGCATCGGGCACGATCCGTGTCGTGACCCGTCCGCCCACGCTCTCGGCGATGCGGAACTCCACGCCGGCCGTGGCCGCGACCGGCTCGACCGCGATGTCGTCGATGTGCGCCAACGGCGGAGCATGCCGCGGCAAAGCGTCGACGAAGCGGGCCGCGTTCTCACCCTCGACCTCGATGACGACGCCATCGGCATCATTGGCGACGAAGCCGCCGAGCCGATAGCGCACAGCCAGGCCATGGACATAGGGACGAAAGCCCACGCCCTGCACGGCGCCGCGGACGCGCAGCCTGAGGCGCGTGAGATCGCTCGCCAATGTCGGGCCGGATGCGTTCATCCCTGCACCGCGTCCAGCGCGCTCGCCCGCATCTTGTCCGCCTGCTTCCTGATCCAGGCATAGAAGGCCGAGAGGCCTTCGCCGGTCCTGGCTGAGATCGTCAGCACCTCGATCTTCGGATTGACGCGGCGGGCATATTCGATGGTCTGCGCCAGATCGAAATCGAGCACCGGCGCCAGATCGATCTTGTTGATCAGCATCAGCGCCGACGCTGCGAACATGTCGGGATATTTGAGCGGCTTGTCCTCGCCTTCCGTCGTCGAAAACACGACGATCTTGCAGGCCTCGCCGAGATCGAACGCCGCCGGACAGACGAGATTTCCGACATTCTCGATGAACAGGAGACCGCCGCGCAGCGGCGGCAGCCGGCCATAGGCTTCGCCGACCATGGCCGCATCGAGATGGCAGCCCTTGCCGGTGTTGATCTGGATCGCCGGCACGCCGGTGGCGCGGATGCGCTCGGCATCGTTGGAGGTCTGCTGATCACCTTCGATGACCGCGACCGGCCGGCTCTGCTTCAGGTCGGAGACGGCGCGGACCAGCAGCGAGGTCTTGCCGGCGCCCGGGCTGGAGACCAGGTTGAACGCCAGCACGTCGTGGGCTGCGAAACGGGCGCGGTTCTCGGCCGCGAGACGGTTGTTCTTGCCGAGAATGTCGCGCTCGATCTGGACGATGCGCCCACTGGAGAGACCGGCGATCTCCTGACCCGCGGGGTTCACCGAGCAGTCGATGCGGTCGACGGCGGCGTGATCATGATGGTGATCATGCGTGTGGCCGTGATCATGGTCGTCTTGGCCATGGTGATGATCACCATGTTCGTGATCGTGACCATGGCGATGATCATGATGACCGTGATGGTGATGATGTCCGGACTGATCATGGCTGTGATCATGTCCGTGGGCATGATGATGATGCTCGCCGTGATCGTAATGATGATCACCATCCTCGATGGACGACTTGCCGTCGCTGCAGCCACACACGGTGCACATTACTCGACCTCCAGCTCCTTGACCCGCATGTCTTCGCCGCCCGTGACCTGCAGCTGATGACTGCCGCAGGCTGGACAGGGCGCGTAGCGTTGGCTGATTTCGACGCTGCGCGAGCAGCCCAGGCACCACGCCGTGCCCGGCTGTTCGATGATCTCGAGCGCAGCCCCCTGCAACAGGGTCTTTGCCGTCACCGCCTCGAAACAGAACCGCAGCGCGTCCGGCGCGACATGGCTGAGCGCACCGATCTCGAGCCACACGGTCTTCACCTTGGCGAAGGCCCCCTTGCGCGCCTCCTGCTCGACGATCTCGACGATGCCCTCGCACAGCGCCATCTCATGCATCGGCCATCTCCTGGAACGCCAGCTGATAGCCGACGCAAGGATCGAACGAACCGACCATCGCGTCGACGGCATCGTGATCTGTGGCGCCGCGCAGCGCAGCACCGACCAGGCTCTTCACGACAGGCCCCCG
>JBARNF010000577.1:0-2699 GCA_049802835.1 Bradyrhizobium sp. | reverse complement strand
CGAACTGGTGGGCGCAGAGCAACATCGTGTTGATGCGCGTGATCTGCAACATCCGGGTCGAATATCGCGGCGTCGAGAATATCCCGAAGGGACCGCTGATCATCGCCGCCAAGCACCAGTCGATGTGGGAGACGATCTCGCTTCTCCATTTCTTCGACCAGCCGTTCTTCGTGCTGAAGCGCGAGCTGCTCCGCATTCCCCTGTTCGGGCAGTATCTGGTCAAGGCGAACATGGTCGCGATCGATCGCAGCTCCGGTGTCCGCGCCCTGAAACAGGTGATGCGGCGTGCTGCGGAGGAGGTGAGGCACGGCCGCCAGTTCGTGATATTCCCGGAGGGGACGCGGCGCCCGCCGGGTGCGCCGCCGCAGTATAAGGCCGGCGTCGCCCTGATCTATGTCGACTGCGGCGTGCCCTGCCTGCCGGTGGCGCTCAACTCCGGCCTGTTCTGGCCTCGCCGTACTTTCCTGCGCTATCCGGGAACGCTGGTGATGGAGTTTCTCGATCCTTTGCCGCCAGGCTTGCCGCGCGATGAATTCATGACCCGGATCGAGACTGTCATCGAGGATGCGACCAATCGTCTCGTCGCTGCGGGACAGGCCGAACAGGCGCAATTGTTCGGCCGCGTGCCGACGACGGTGAAAGCTTGACGTACTCTATGCTGCGTCATCCGGCGTCGGATGCAGCGCGTGGCCGTCGTCGTGCAGCATCATCGCCAGCCGATGCAGCTGCGTGTCGCGGAATCCCTGGGCCTCGATCGCCTTCACGGTCGAGATCACGTAGTCACCGTTGGCCCCGGACTGCCCGTGACCCTGACGGACATGGCGCAGCTGCTCCTGCAGCGACAGCCGGCCGGCATATTGCACGTGGCTGCGGTCGACCACGTAGACCAGCGCGCTCACCCGCTGCCGCGCATCGTTCTCCAGCCACACCGAGCGCGTCACCTCGCGATAGACCGATGTTACCTGCTCGCGGGCGCGCAGATACGCGATGGTCTCAGCGCGCTTGTCTTCCGCAACCCGAAACGCGATGCCGCGGCAGGCGCCGCCGCGATCCAGGCCGAGCACGAGCCCCGGCTTCTCCGGCGTTCCGCGATGGACGAAGGAATAGACACACAACGCGCGATGCTCCCCGATCAGTCTGGCCGGCATCTGCTCGCGAAAGTCGAAACCGGGGCGCCACATCAGCGAGCCATAGCCGAACACCCAGAGGTCGCCGTGGGAAAGGTCGCGTTCGGATAGAGTCATTGCGGACATGAAACTGGAGGCCTAAGGGTGGCGATCGCGAATTGTTAACTTAAATACACAATCCGTGATCGCTGAATCGCCAAAATTGCTGCGCAAAGGGTTTGCTGCATGTCCCGTTTGAATCACGCGCCGCGCCGGCGCTCGCGGTGGGGGCTCTTTGTCGCTCCTGTCCTGCTCCTGATCGCAGCCGTCGCGTGGAGCGCATTCTGGTTCTTCGCCGCTTCGCAGGTGGATGTCCAGGCCGACGCTTGGCGCGCGCGCGAAGCGAAAGCGGGGCGCGTCTATGATTGCGCGAACCGCTCGGTCGCCGGCTTCCCGTTCCGACTCGAGGTCCGCTGTTCTGACCCGAGCGTGGCGCTGTTCTCGCAAGCCGCGGGCACGCCGTTGATGAATGCCAAGCTCGACGAAATCCTGGTCGTCGCGCAAGTGTGGGACCCGAAGCGGATCATCGCGGAGTTCAAGGGACCGGCGACGATCGCTGATGGGCGTGGGCCGGCATCGTTCGCCGTCAATTGGCGCGTCGGGGAGGCCAGCGTCCGCGGCCTCCCGGGGCCGCCGCAGCGCGCCGATCTCGTGTTCGAGCAGCCGACCATCGACCGCATCGAGGGCGGCGCTGTCGTGCCCGCGGCGCGTGCCGATCACGCCGAATTGCACGGGCGTCTCGCCGAGGGCACGCCGTCCGATCACCCGGTGCTGGAGACGTCGCTTCAGATCGCAAGCGGCAGCATCCAGGGCAGTCATCCGCTGCTCGCCGAGCCGTTCAATACTGATATCCAGGCCCGGCTCACGGGGCTGAAGGATTTTCGTCCCAAACCCTGGCCGGAGCGGTTTCGTGAGATCCAGGCGGCCGGCGGTCATGTCGAGATCGTCCAGTCGCGTATCCAGCAGGGCGAGTTGCTGGCGGTCGCCTCGGGTACGCTGACCTTGACTGCCAATGGCGGGATCGACGGCGAGGTGCAGATGACGGTGGCCGGCATCGAAAAAGTCATCCCTGCGCTCGGTCTCGACAAGATGCTCGAAAACGGCGTGCCGCAGGGGACGCTCGATCGCGTGGCGCCCGGTGTGAAATCGCAGGACGTCAACAACCTGTTCGGTGCCCTCGACCGCGCCATTCCGGGGCTCGGCAAGGTCGTCAAGCAGAACGCCAATGTCGGCGTCGCGCTCGGCATCAACGCGCTCGGCAAGGAAGCCACGCTCGAAGGACGCAAGGCGCGGACGTTCCCGTTGCGCTTCTCCGACGGGGTTGTGGTGCTCGGTCCGTTCAAGGTCGCCCGCGTCCCTCCGCTGTTCTGAAGCCTTTAAGGCTTCTTGAGCTGCGGCAGCGGCCTGCCGAAATCGGGCGCGGCCGAATCCTGGCCGATCTCGACGATGCCGCGGCGGATCGCGCGTGTGCGCGTGAAGTGATCGAACAGCGCCTGGCCGTCGCCGCGCCGGATCGCCCGCGTCAGCTTCGAC
>JBARNF010000576.1:0-6287 GCA_049802835.1 Bradyrhizobium sp. | reverse complement strand
GCCAAGGACGTCACCAACCCCGGTCTCGACGTCAAGGACTTCATCGGGACGTCCTTCACCACGGCGCCGAACGGCCATCTCTATCAGCTGCCGGATCAGCAGTTCGCGAACCTCTATTGGTTCCGCTACGACTGGTTCACCAACCCGGACTACAAGGCCAAGTTCAAGGCCAAGTATGGCTACGACCTCGGCGTGCCCGTGAACTGGTCGGCCTATGAGGACATCGCCGAGTTCTTCACCAACGACATCAAGGAGATCAACGGCGTCAAGGTCTATGGCCACATGGACTATGGCAAGAAGGATCCCTCGCTCGGCTGGCGCTTCACCGACGCCTGGCTGTCGATGGCCGGCAACGGCGACAAGGGCCTGCCGAACGGACTGCCGGTCGACGAATGGGGCATCCGCATGGAAGGCTGCCGCCCGGTCGGCTCCTCGGTCGAGCGTGGCGGCGACGTCAACGGTCCGGCTGCGGTCTACTCGATCGCGAAGTACCTCGACTGGATGAAGAAGTATGCCCCGCCGCAGGCACAGGGCATGACCTTCTCCGAGTCGGGCCCGGTGCCGTCGCAGGGCAACGTCGCTCAGCAGATCTTCTGGTACACCGCCTTCACCGCCGACATGGTCAAGCCCGGTCTGCCGGTGATGAACGCCGACGGCACGCCGAAATGGCGCATGGCCCCGTCGCCGCACGGCTCGTACTGGAAGGAAGGCATGAAGCTCGGCTATCAGGACGTCGGCTCGCTGACGCTGCTGAAGTCGACCCCGGTCGACCGCCGCAAGGCGGCCTGGCTCTATCAGCAGTTCATCGTCTCCAAGACGGTCAGCTTGAAGAAGAGCCATGTCGGTCTCACCTTCATCCGTGAATCCGACATCTGGGACAAGTCGTTCACCGAGCGTGCGCCGAAGCTCGGCGGCCTGATCGAGTTCTACCGCTCGCCTGCCCGCGTGCAGTGGACCCCGACCGGCAACAACGTGCCCGACTATCCGAAGCTGGCACAGCTGTGGTGGCAGAACATCGGCGATGCGTCGTCCGGTGCGAAGACCCCGCAACAGGCCATGGATGCGCTCGCGGCCGCTCAGGACTCCGTCCTGGAGCGTCTGGAGAAGTCCAAGGTCCAGGGCGACTGCGGTCCGAAGCTGAACAAGAAGGAATCGGCCGAGTTCTGGTTCAACAAGTCCGCCAAGGACGGCAACATCGCCCCGCAGCGCAAGCTCGCCAACGAGAAGCCGAAGGGCGAAACGATCGACTACGACACGCTGATCAAGTCGTGGCCGGCGACGCCGCCGAAGCGCGCCGAGGCCAAGTGAGGCCACGCTCGACCGTCATCGCCCGGCTCGACCGGGCGATGATCCAGTAACCCGCGGCGTCTCGGGTCTTTCACGAGCCGCCTGCGTGTACTGGATGCCCCGCCTACCTGGGGCATGACGGTGGAAGAACGAGATCAATTGAGGCAAGAGGCCGGGAGCAATCCCGGCCTCTTGTTCTATTCGTAGAGACCGACCGCATTGTTGCAGACCCGTTTGGGTGTGACGCACCCGTTCCATCCGGGAATTCTTCCCGGTACACATGGGACATATTCCATGTGCCAAATGCCTTGAAGCCGGTGACGACAGGCGGCACTCTTTCTTGATCGGGATCGTCGCCGCCTTCGCCGCGACTTTGCCCCAAGGACGCGAAACAACAAGGCCTCGACACGATCTGACGCCATCGACGCCGACCACGCGCATTCAGCCTTCCTGAAGCGCGGGGTCTGCGATGCGAGCCAGCGGCGGGATCGCGATCACCAAACTCACGGGGCCATCGAGGGAGTACGACAATGGACCAGGCACACATCGCCAGTCTCGCGAGCACGCTGCCCGAAGCGTTGTCGCCCTGGACCATGTTCATGCAGGCCGACATCGTCGTGAAGGCGGTCATGATCGGGCTGGCGCTGGCCTCGGTCGCAACCTGGACCGTGCTGGTCGTGAAGACGATCCAGCTCCGCTCGGCTCTGCGCACCGCCCGCAGCGCGCTGGGCGGCGCAGTCGCTGCGCGGTCCTTGTCCGATGCGGCGGGACGCATTTCCGCTGAAGACGGTGTGGTGGGGCGTTTGCTCGCCGTTGCCGAGGACGAGATCGACAAGTCGCGGGGGCTGCCGGCCGACGGCATCAAGGAGCGCGTCTCCTGGCAGTTCGAGCGGATCGAGGCGGCGGCGGTCGCGCGGATCGGGCGCGGCATCGGCATTCTCGCCACCGTCGGCGCCGTCGGCCCGTTCGTCGGCCTGTTCGGCACCGTCTGGGGCATCATGAACAGCTTCATCGGCATTTCCAAATCGCAGACCACGAACCTCGCGGTGGTCGCGCCGGGCATTGCCGAGGCGCTGCTGGCGACCGCGATCGGGCTCGCCGCCGCGATCCCCGCGGTCATCATCTACAATCACTTCTCGCGCGTCACGAAGGGCTATCTCGAGCTGGTCAATCGCGCCTCGGGCGCCGCCGGGCGGCTGTTGTCGCGCGATCTCGATCGCAGCCAGTCCGGCGTTCACGTGCGGGCGGCGGAGTAGCGGGCGATGGCCGTTTCGCTCTCCGAAGGCGATCTCGACGACGATTTCGACGAGACCCACGATATCAACGTGACGCCGTTCATCGACGTCATCCTGGTGCTGCTGATCATCTTCATGGTGGCAGCGCCGCTGTCGACCGTCGACCTGCCGATCGACCTGCCGTCGTCGACGGCGACGCCGCAGAAGAAGCCGGACAAGCCGACCTACGTGTCGATCAAGCCGGACCTCGGACTCGCGATCGGCGAAACACTGGTTAAGCGCGTCGACCTCGTGCGTGAGCTCGATGCAATGCCCGATGTTCCGAAGGACCGGCCGATCTTCCTGCGCGCCGACAAGCTCGTGCCCTACGGCGAGCTGATGGGAGTGCTGGAGCTGCTCCGCGCCGGCGGATACACCAAGATCAAGCTGGTTGCGCTGGAGGCACCGCCAACTGCGGCGCCAGGGCCGACCCCCGCGGCCCAGCCAGCGCAGCCTTGACCAGCGGGCGATTGCAATGAGCGATCTCGACACCGGACATTCCAGCTCCCGCCGCCTCTGGTTTCTGGCGACCGTCGGCGCGGTAATGCTGCATGTCGGCGGCGCGGCGCTGGCGCTGACGCATCTCAAGGACGACGAGGACATCGGCGGGCTCGGCGCGGCCGGTGCCGAGGTCATCGACATCGACCTGGCTTCGCCCAAGGTCGACAACGACGAGGTGCCGGTCGGGCAGGATTCGGAGGCACAGAACGCCAGCCAGTTCATGCCGGAGCAGGTCAAGGAGGCCGAGCAGACCGCCGCGATCAAGGCCACGCCGACGACAACCGAGGAGGCCGATCAGCAGGTCACGACCAGCGAGATCGTGAAACCCGTCGAGGAAGAACAGAAGGTCGCAATCAAGACCGAGGCGCAGGACTACAACGAGGCCTCACAGGACAGCGCGCGGAAGGCACTCGACGACAAGGCGCCGGAGGCCGAGAAGACGAAGGCGCCGAATGTCGGCATCGGCAAGGACCGCGAGAAGCTCACGGCCAATTGGGGGCGCAAGATCAGCGCCTATGTCTATCTGCACAAGAAATACCCGCCCGGCGAGAACAAGGACGTGACGGTCAAGCTGAGCGTCGTGCTCAACCGACTCGGACGAATCGTCGCGTTGAGCGTCAAGGAATCGTCCGGCATTTCAGTTTTTGACGAAGCGGCCCTGGCGATGGTACGCCGTTCCGATCCGGTGCCAAAGCCGCCGGCCGGTCTGACCGACGAAGAGTTTCCGTTCACGCTGCCGGTCAATTTCAAGCCGCCGAAATGAGCGGACCGGCTTGGACGGCGCTCACTGCAAATACAGCCTGATCCCGACATAAACTACGCAGAGGCCGGCGAAGATCAGTGCGACCGGCAGCCGCGGCCGGGTCGTGGGCCCGCTCCTTGCCGCCTTCGGCTTCGGCTTCGGCGGCAGCTTGCGAAAGGCGGTGACGTTGTCGGTCACGGGCTCGGCGGTGACCGGCTTGACCTCGGGGGGCGCGCCGCCCCCGCCCATCTCGGCATAATAGGCCTTGTACATCTCGCGGATGGTGGCCTCGGTCGCCTCGTCCTCCGACACCTCGTTGAGACGGGTCCTGTAGCTCGCCAGGAACTCCTGCGCCGGCGGCGGCAGGCCGGACGCACCGTTCAGCTTGGCGATCATCTTCCATGTCGCGAAATCGGCGCGAGCCCGCGTGTCGGCGCGGCGTGCAATCATCATGTCAGCGGCTTTTACCAAGAGTGCCTCGGAGCTCGTTCACCATCCCTGGCGTCAAATTTAGGCGTTGCCCGTCAATAGCAGAAGCAGCTGCTTCAGAGAATCGGTCGTGGCGCGGAGCAGCCCCGACACAAGATCAAGATTGAGACCGAACTGGGAACCCGCCAGGGGCAGGATGATCAAGAATCCGATCAGAATCAGCATGCCATAGGGCTCCAGCCGGGCCAGGGGCCGCGCGAGGAGGCCCGGCAGCAAGCCGACCGCGACCCGGCCGCCGTCGAGCGGCGGTATCGGGAGCATGTTGAACACGGCGAGCAGGATGTTGATGGAGAAGGCGTTGAGCAGGTTGCTGGCAACCCACCGGGCGGCCTCCGGCGGCACCAGGGGCAGGGCGTGGAAGGCGAGTCCGGCAGCCAGTGCCAGCGCGATGTTGGTCGCGGGCCCCGCCAGCGCCACCATCACCATGCCGGCCCGGAGCGGCTGCAGATTGCGGAAATTGACCGGCACCGGCTTGGCATAGCCGAACAGGAACGGCGAGCCGGAGAGCAGCAGCATTCCGGGCAGCAGGATCGTGCCGAACGGATCGATGTGCTTGAGCGGATTGAAGCTGACGCGACCGAGCTTCAGCGCCGTGTCGTCGCCGAAGCGCCAGGCGACGAAGGCGTGGGCGGCCTCATGGAAGGTGATGGCGATGATGACCGGCAGGATCCAGATGGAGATGCCGTAGAGCGAGATGTTCAAGGATTGAGGTTCCGGACGCGTTCGACCCCCTACATAGGCACGACGGTTCCCCGATGCTACGCCGGATTCTCCGGAAATTGCGGCAGGCCGTCATTGAGCTGGACCCAGTCCATCTTTTCCGACACCCAGATGTGCTCGGTCGGTGCAAATGCGTTGCAGTCGTCGAAGCAGGCCAGCGCCACGCCGACCACGGGACGGGTCTTGCGCCAGGAGAACAGCCGTGTGCCGCAGCGTGGACAGAATACCCGGTCGAGCGCATCGGAGGAGGGATAGCGCGCGGTCTCGCCCTGGATGGTGAGCGCATCGTGCGCAAACAGCGCGCGGGCAAAAAAAGGGGCAGCCGTCGCCCGCTGGCAGTTGCGGCAATGGCAGATCCGCACATTGATCGGCTCGCCCTCGCATTGAAAGCGAACCGCGCCGCACAGACAGCCGCCGTGGTGGGTCATGATGGAGGCTCCGGAGTGTAGGGTGGGCAAAGGCGCGACGCGGCGATGCTTCGCATCGCGCGGCGCGACGTGCCCACCGCTGTCTTGCGCAACGGCCGATGGTGGGCACGTCGCCGTCTGCGACGGCGTCTTTGCCCACCCTACACACTAAACTAATAAGTCGCCCGTCCGCCGGAAATATCGAACACCGCACCGGTCGAGAACGAGCAGTCTTCCGAGGCGAGCCACGACACCAGCGCCGCCAACTCCTCGACCAGCACGAAGCGGCCCTTCGGGATCTTTGACAGCATGAAGTCGATATGGGTCTGCGTCAGCTGGTCGAAGATCGCGGTTTTCGCCGCGGCCGGCGTCACCGCGTTGACGGTGATGTCGTGCTGCGCGAGCTCCTTGCCGAGCGACTTGGTCAGGGCGATCAGGCCCGCCTTCGATGCCGAGTAGTGTGCGGCGTTCGGATTGCCTTCCTTGCCGGCGATCGAGGCGACGTTGACGATGCGGCCATAGCCCTGCTTCAGCATGACGGGAACGATCGCCTTGGCGCAGATGAACGGGCCGTCGAGATTGATGCGCAGCACCTTGCGCCATTCCTCGAGATCGGTCTCCCATACCGTCTTGTTGATGCCGGCGATGCCGGCATTGTTGACCAGGATGTCGATGGTGCCGAAGGCTTCCAGCGTTGCGTCACGCGCGGCCTCGACGGCCGTGGTGTCGGTGACGTCGACCTGCAGCGCGATCACGTTCGCGCCGATCTCCTTCGCCGTCTTCTTGGCCAGCGCGATGTCGTGATCCCAGATCGCGACCTTCGCTCCCGATGCCTTGAAGCGCTCGGCGATGGCGCGGCCGAAACCC
>JBARNF010000575.1:0-8844 GCA_049802835.1 Bradyrhizobium sp. | reverse complement strand
CGCCCCTCGGCCAGCACGCCACGATCCGATAATCCGGCGGCCCGGGCCGGGCCGTCCGAGATCAGGTCCCAGGCCTTCGAAAGCGACAGAACGCCGTCGGCCGCCAGACGATAAGCTGCGAGCAACGGTGCGGGATAGTAGTAGTCGGACGCCAGCACCGAGCACAGTCCCTTGGCGATCATGTCGCTGGCCTTGGTCCAGCCGGTATGGCTGCCGCCGCGGACCACGTTGGGTGCGCCGAACACGATGGCGTCGCCGCCATCGGCGGCTTCACGCGCGGTCTCCTCGTTGACCGGAAACTCGGCGATGGTCACGCCCTGGCTGCGAAACGCCATGCGCATCGCCGGGCTGTCGTCGTCATGCGACAGCATGCGAACACCGGCCTTGCGCGCGACCTCGGCCAGACGCGCAATCGAGGCCGGAACGGCATCGGCGCGAGAGGCGATGCGCGCGACCAGCCGGTCGAACTCCGCGCCGGGCAGTCCGGCGCGATCGACCATGCGCTGGCGCTTGTGCGGCTTGTCCAGGCTCGCGACCGTCGAGTCCATGTGATCGTTGAAGGCGAACAGGTCGACGCGCCCCTCGGCGAGCCATCGCGCGATCTCCTCTTCGTCGTCGAGATTGTAGGTCTCATGACGCAGGTGAAAGCGCGTGTCGGCCGCAAGCTGCGGACGCAGGGCCTCGATCGAGCCGAGCAGGCGCCGCGCATTGTCGGCGCTGCGCAGGCCGGGCTCCCATGACCAGGTCGTGGCATGGAACACCGTCGTGATCCCGTTGCTGATGGCCTGGCGGTCGCTATCGATCAGCGCGACATCGGTTGGGAAATCGACACCGGCGCGCGGCATCATCTGCCGCTCGAACGCATCGCCATGGATGTCGACGATGCCGGGGAGGACCGTAAGCCCATCTGCATCGAGCTCGAGACCGGCCCGTCGTCGTGGAGCGTCGAGCCTGGCGATCACGCCTTCGGAAACGATCAGTGAGGTGTCGATGAGGCCGGCGCCGATCAGGCAGCGGCCTCCGGAGATCAAGATATCAGTCATGGGGCGGCACTCTGCCGCACTGGGACGCCGGCGTCGAGAGCGGCTTCGTATTTGTCCAGGAACTCGGTGATCGCGAGCCGCCGGAAGTCCGGCAGCGCCGCACGCAGCGCTTCGTGGTCCCAATCCCACCACGCGAGATTGACCAACCGCCCGGCAACATCCTCGGGGAAGCGGCGCTTGATGGGACGCGCAGGGTTGCCGGCAACGATCGTGTAGGCCGGCACATTCTTGGTGACGATGGCACCGGCCGCCACCACGGCCCCGGTGCCGATGCTGCGTCCCGGCAGAACGATCGCGCCATGCCCGATCCAGACGTCGTGTCCGATCTCAATATGATGCTGCTTCCGCCAGGCGAAGAACTCCGCGTCGTCGGGCTCGCCGGGAAAATAGGCGCTCGCGCGATAGGTGAAGTGGGCCTGCGTGGCACGCTGCATCGGATGGTTGCCGGGATTGATCCGGGTCATCGCCGCGATCGAGCAGAACTTTCCGATCGTCGTGTAGGTGATCTGGGAGTCGTTGACGACGTAGGAGTAGTCGCCCATCGTCACGTCCAGAAGCATCGTGCGTGCCCCGACCTCGCAATACGCGCCCAGCTCGACGTCCTGGAGTTTTGCCGAAGGGTCAACGGTAGGTTCGATCGAAAGTGACTTGCCGGCCATCTCACGCCCTGTCTGCACGCCGCGAAGCTGTAGGACGTCCGTTATGACGGGTGCGTGACAACTGGATGACGATGTCCCCATGCGTGTGGACGGGTGTGGCGCTGCAGCACCTGTGTCACATAACTGTAGAATCCAGACGCTAGCGATAGGGCAAAGCGAGGCGTCTGGAGAACTCAATGCTGGTGGTGGATGGTCTGACGTGCCGTTTTGGCGCGAAAGCCGCGGTCGACAATGCATCCTTCTCCGTCGCACCCGGCAGTTTCGTCGGCGTGATCGGGCGCTCAGGTGCTGGCAAGTCGACCCTGCTGCGATCCATCAATCGCCTGAGCCCGGTGAGCGACGGGCGCATCCTGTTCAAGGATCTCGATGTGACGGCGCTCCGCGGTCGCGACCTGCGGCAGTGGCGGGCGCGCTCGGCGATGATCTTCCAGCAGTTCAATCTGGTCGGCCGGCTCGACGTGCTGACGAACGTATTGATGGGACGGCTGGCTGAGATTCCTTCGTGGCGCTCGCTGGCGCAGCTCTGGCCGGCTGAGGACGTCGCAGTGGCGTTGTCCGCGCTGGAGCAGTTCGACATGGCGTCTCTTGCCGCGCAGCGCGCCGACCAGCTCTCGGGCGGCCAGCAGCAGCGTGTCGCGATTGCCCGCGCGATGGTCCAGAATCCGGAAATCATCCTCGCAGACGAGCCGATCGCCTCGCTCGATCCCCGCAACACTAAGATCGTGATGGATGCGCTGCTGCGTATCAACAAGCATTTTGGGATCACCGTCATCTGCAACCTGCACTCGCTCGATCTCGCGCGCAGCTATTGTGATCGCCTGATCGGAATGGCGACCGGCCGCATCGTGTTCGACGATGTGCCGGCGGCGCTTACGGCTCAGATTGCGCGCGAGCTCTATGATCTGGAGGCCGACGAGGTCATGGATTCGGCCCGCCCGGCGCCGGCGGCTGCCGTGCCGGCGCTCGGCGAAGCCGCCGTGGCTTGACAAGTGGATTTCTGCAACTCGGGCCCCGCATGGCGCGGGGGCCGAGACCTTACTGACTGAAAAAGAGGGCATGTTATGATCAATCGTCGCATCGTTCTGGCGGGCGTCGCTGCGCTGGCTTTCACGGCACAGGCGTCGGCCGAGGATTGGAAGGCGAAGTATCCTGAGCTGACCTTCGCGGTGGTTCCGGCGGAGAACGCCTCGGGTGTCACCGAGCGCTGGGCGCCGTTCGTGAGCTACCTGTCGAAGGAGCTGGGCGTGAAGGTGACGCTTCGCATCGCCAACGACTACGCAGCCGTCATCGAGGGCCAGCGCTCCGGCAACATCCACATCGCGAGCTATGGCTCGGCCTCGTTCGCCCGCGCCCGGCTGACCGGCGTCAAGACCGACGCCTTCGCCAACGACATCAACGCCGACGGCAGCACCGGCTATTATTCGGTGTTCTTCGTCAAGGCTGCGAGCCCCTATCAGAAGATCGAAGATCTCAAGGGCAAGAATCTCGGCCTCGTCGACCCGAACTCGACCTCGGGCAACAATGTGCCGCGATTCGAGCTGAACAAGATGGGCATCACCAACGCCGACGGCTATTTCGGCAAGGTCGTGTTCACCGGCAGCCATGAGAACGCCGTGCTGGCGCTGTCGCAGGGGACCGTCGACGTGGCCGCCAACCAGTGGACCAGCGACGACGACTCGACGCTCGCGCAGATGCTGACCAAGGGCATGCTGAAGAACGCCGACGGCTCGCCGATGAAGAAGGACGATTTCCGCATCATCCACAAGTCGGCTCCGATCATCAACGGCCCCTACGCCTACAATACGGACCTTCCGGAAGAGGCGAAGCAGGCCATCGCCAAGGCGTTCTTCGAAGCGCCGACCAAGGACAAGGCGGCGTTCGACCGTCTCTCCGACGGCCAGAAGAAGGGCTTCCATCCGGCCACGACCAAGGATTGGGACGGCACGATCGACCTGATCAAGTTCGTCGACAGCCTGCGCAAGAAGGCGTCCTGATCAACGGACGATCAATCATGAGCCGGGTCCGCGCGGCCCGGCTCATCCCATGAATACGTCCTGACATCTCTGAACACAGAGCAGCACGACCCCAATGGCGACTGCCGTTTCGATGCTTCCGGGCCAGCAGCTTGCGGCTCTGAACGAGGCCTATCGCCGGGACGTATCCCGCCGCCGCCTGCGTTTCGCGCTGTCGGCGTTGGTGTTCGGCGCGGTCCTCGTCGCCGCGGCCATCGGCGCCGAGGTCAATCTGCGGACGCTCTATACTTACTTCGGAAACTTCATCAGCTATTTCGATCGCATCTTCACGCTCGACGACGGCCAGCGCGTCTGGACCAACCTGCCGGAATGGTTCTGGGGCTTCAAGAAGTGGCTCAAGCTGCTCGCAGAAACGCTGCTGATCAGCTATGTCGGCACCATGGCGGGAATGCTGGTCGCGTTCGGCCTCAACTTCCTGGCCGCGGAGAATACCTCGCCGGCGCCTTGGGTCCGTTTCACGGTGCGCAGGATCCTGGAATTCGCCCGCACCGTTCCGAGCGTCGTGTTCGCCCTGATCTTCGTGATTGCTTTTGGTCTGGGGCCAGTTCCGGGCGTGCTCGCCATCGCCTTGCACTCGACCGGCGCGCTCGGCAAGCTGTTCTCGGAAGTGGTCGAGAACGCCGACATGAAGCCGGTCGAGGGTATCAGAGCCACCGGGGCGAGCTGGCTGTCCTGCATGCGCTTCGCGGTGCTGCCTCAGGTCATTGCCGGCTTCTCCAGCTACACACTGCTGCGTTTCGAGATCAACGTTCGCGAGGCCTCGGTGATGGGATTCGTAGGCGCGGGCGGTATCGGCCAGGAACTCGTCGTGGCAGTCCGCAAATTCTACTATTCCGACGTCAGCGCCATTCTCGTCATGATCGTGGTGACGGTGTTCCTGATCGACATCGGCACCGGCTGGCTGCGCGGCCGCCTGTTCGGCGCGGAGGCCCGTAGATGAGGATGCCCGAGAGGTCGGATCCGCAGCAGCTCAGAGAGCGCTATCCCCATATTTTCAATCGGCCGCTGTCGGCCCGCTTCGCGACGCCGCTGGTCCTGACGCTGGCCCTGGCCATCTTCGTGTTCGGCCTGGTCGATCTCGAATTCTCGCCGTCGCGGATGCTGTCCGGCCTCAGCCAGCTCGGCTGGATCGCACGGCTGATGCTGCCGCCGGATCCGGGCTCCTCGCTTCCGATCTATCTCAAGGCGCTCGGCGAGACCTTGTCGATCGCCGTGCTCGGCACGACGCTGGCGGCGGTGTTCGCCCTTCCGGTCAGCCTGCTTGCGGCCAGGAACATCATTCCCTCGGCGATCTTCCGCTTTCCGGTGCGCCGCCTGTTCGACACCATCCGCGGTGTCGACACGCTGATCTGGGCGCTGGTCTGGATCAACGTCGTCGGCCTCGGGCCCTTCGCCGGCGTGCTGGCGATTGCCATCTCCGACTTCGGCGCGCTCGGCAAGCTGTTCTCGGAGGCGCTGGAAGGCGCCGACCAGAAGCAGGTCGAGGGTGTCCGCGCGTCGGGCGGCAGCCCGCTGCACGAGATTCGCTTCGGCCTGCTGCCGCAGGTCCTGCCGGTGATCGCCGGCCAGGTGCTCTATTTCATCGAATCCAACACGCGTTCGGCGACGATCATCGGCATCGTCGGCGCCGGCGGCATCGGGCTGCAGCTGGCCGAGCAGATTCGCGTGCTGGAATGGCAGAAGGTGTCGTTCCTGATCCTGATGATCCTGGTCGCGGTCGCCGCGATCGACTGGATCTCGGGCAAGCTGCGCTTTGCCATCATCGGCCGCCGTGCCGTCGCGTGAGCTGATCGGCATCCGAAGGTTGCGATCGTTCGTAGGCAAACGATCAGGATGCGGCTTGGACTGCGTGCACTGCACGCGTTGTCGCAAATCCTTCATGTGCCGGCTTTAGGGGAAGCTCTGGAACTGGCTCGTCGTGCCAGGGAATACGGAGTCTGTCTTCATGAAGGTCACCCGCCTCGTTCTCGCTCTGCTCGCGCTGTGTGTTCTGGCGCCGTGGCAGCCGGCCAAGGCCGCTGATGTCATCTGCTACAATTGTCCGCCGGAATGGGCCGACTGGGCCTCGATGCTCAAGGCGGTCAAGACCGATCTCGGCTACGACATTCCGCACGACAACAAGAACTCCGGCCAGGCGCTGGCGCAGATCCTCGCCGAGAAGAGCAATCCCGTCGGCGACATCGGCTATTTCGGCGTGACCTTCGGCATGAAGGCGAAGGCGCAGGATGCGCTGGAGGCCTACAAGCCGGTCAACTGGGATCAGGTCCCGGCCGGCCTGAAGGACGCGGACGGCTATTGGACGACGATTCACTCGGGCACGCTCGGCCTGTTCGTGAACAAGGACGCGCTCGGCGGCAAGCCCGTTCCCGCCTGCTGGAAGGATCTGCTCAAGCCCGACTACAAGGGCATGGTGGGCTATCTCGATCCGAGCTCCGCAGCCGTCGGCTATGTCGGCGCCGTCGCCGTCAATCTCGCGCTCGGTGGCTCGCAGTCCAATTTCGATCCGGCGCTCACCTTCTTCAAGGACCTGCGCAAGAACGATCCGATCGTGCCGAAGCAGACGTCCTATGCGCGCGTGGTCTCGGGTGAGATCCCGATCCTGTTCGACTACGACTTCAACGCCTACCGCGCCAAGTACTCCGAGAAGGGCAATTTCGAGTTCGTCATTCCCTGCGAAGGATCCGCGGTGTTCCCCTACGTCGTCGGCCTCGTGAAGAACGCACCCGACAAGGACAAGGCGAAGAAGGTCATCGATTACCTGCTGTCCGACAAGGGACAGGCGATCTGGACCAATGCCTATCTGCGTCCGGCGCGCTCGATCGAGCTGCCCGAGTCGGTGAAGAACAAGTTCCTGCCGGATAGCGACTACGCCCGTGCCAAGAGTGTGAACTGGGGCGACATGGAGACCGCGCAGAAGGGCTTCGTCGACCGCTATCTGTCCGAAGTTCGCTAACGGAGCGCTGCGTCCCGCCGGACGACCATCCGGCGGGGCGCCCTTGATCACATGTCGCACACGTCCTTCGTCCGGCTCTGTCTGCTGCCCCTGGCGGCGGTCACGGCAGCCTTCTTCCTGTTGCCGATGGCAAGGCTGCTCGTCACCGGCGCCGAGGGACCGCGCGGACTGGCCGAATATCTCGCGATCATCCTCGAGCCGCGCTATCGCTTCACGCTGCTCAACACGTCGGTGTTGGCTGCGGCGACGACGATCGCGACCTTGATCATTGCGACGATCGCCGGCCTGTTCCTGCAGCGTCATCGTTTTCCCGGCCGCGCGGTCCTGGTCGCGATCCTGACGTTTCCGCTCGCCTTCCCGGGCGTCGTGGTCGGCTTCATGATCATTCTTCTCGCCGGGCGCCAGGGACTGATCGGCGTTGTCTCGACCGCGCTCACCGGAGACAAGCTCGTATTCGCCTATTCGATCTACGGGCTGTTCCTCGGCTATCTCTACTTCTCAATCCCCCGGGTCATCCTTACCATCATGGCCGCGGCGCAGAAGCTCGATCCGGGCCTGGAGGAGGCGGCGAGATCGCTCGGCGCGAGCCCATGGGCCGTGCTGCGCGACGTGATCCTGCCGTCGCTCGGGCCAGCGCTGATCGCCTCGGGCGCCATCGCGTTCGCGACGGCGATGGGCGCGTTCGGCACGGCGTTCACCCTGGCCACCAATATCGACGTGCTGCCGATGCTGATCTACACGGAGTTCACCCTGGCTGGAAATCTCGCCACCTCCGCGGCGCTGTCGGTCGGGCTCGGGCTGATGACCTGGCTGATGCTGGCACTGGCGCGCTCCTTCGCGGGCAACTCCGTCGCGGCAGCGGGCTAGGTCGATGCACGATCGGATCATCTTCGTCTCACAACTGCTGTTCACGCTGCTGGTCGCGGCCTTTCTGGCTGTGCCTGCCGCGCTCTCGATCATGGCCGGCGTTACGGTCAACTACTTCCGCGGCATCCAGTCCGGCGTGACCCTGCAGTGGGTCGCCCAGGTCTGGGAGCTCTATGCCGGCACGATCATGGCGTCGGTCCTGATCGCGCTGGGCACGCTGGCCGTCACGCTCGTGGTCGGTGTGCCCGCCGCCTACGGCCTCTATGTGCGCGGTGGACGGCTGGCGCGGGTGGTCGAGGAAATCATCACCTTGCCGCTGGCGATTCCGGGCCTTGCCATCGCGCTCGCGCTGCTGCTGACCTATGGCGGGTTCGGAAGCTTCCGCCGCTCTTGGCTGTTCATCCTCGCCGGCCACGTGATCTTCACGATGCCGTTCATGGTCCGCTCGGTGATGGCCGTGTTCGCCACCATCGACGTCAAGTCGCTCGACGAAGGCGCCGCCTCGCTCGGGGCCGCGCCATGGCGCCGCTTCGTCGACATCATCGTTCCCAACGCCGCGCCGGGCATCCTGGCCGGCAGCCTCATGGTCGTCACGCTGTCGCTCGGAGAATTCAACCTGACCTGGATGTTGCACACGCCATTGACCAAGACATTGCCGGTCGGCCTCGCCGACAGCTACGCCTCGATGCGGCTGGAGGTGGCGTCGGCCTATACGCTGATCTTCTTCGTCATGATCGTGCCGCTGCTGGTGGCCATGCAATGGATCGGCGAAAGGAGTACTCTGCGGTGAATGGGATGACCCGACACGGTGCCGCGCTGAAAGTGGAGAATTGCGGCAAGACCTTTGCCGATGGAACGCATGCGCTCGCGCCGGCGACGCTCGACATCGCGCAGAGCGAAACGCTGGTGCTGCTCGGCCCGTCCGGCTGCGGCAAGACCACGCTGCTGCGGATCGTGGCCGGGCTGGAGACGCCCGATGCGGGCGGACGTGTGCTGTTCGACGGCAAGGACCTGACCAGGCAGCCGATCGAGAAGCGCAATGTCGGCATGGTGTTTCAGTCCTACGCGCTGTTTCCCAACATGAGCGTCGCCGACAACATCGGCTACGGGTTGAAGATCCGCGGCGTGCCAAGAACGGAGAAGGCCGCGCGCGTCGCCGAATTGGTGACGCTGACCAATCTCGGCGGCCTCGAGGATCGTCGCATCGACCAGCTCTCGGGCGGCCAGCGCCAGCGCGTCGCCCTGGCGCGCGCGGTCGCCATCCGGCCGAGCGTGCTGCTGCTCGACGA
>JBARNF010000574.1:0-7981 GCA_049802835.1 Bradyrhizobium sp. | reverse complement strand
GCCAGACACCCGAGGTCGAGGACAAGCTGGTCCGCGCCAGCGAAGACCTGCTGCCCAATCAACCCGAGTTGCTGAAGCTCCGGCCCGGCAGCATCGTGGTCGACGTCTGCGGCGGCCTCGGCCGCGTGGCAAGGCGGCTATCGCCCGCCGTCGGCAAGGACGGGCTCGTCATCTCCATCGAGATGTTCCGCTGCCTGAGCGATCGGGCCCGTCGCTTCGCGTGCGAGCGGGACATCACCAATCTGCAATTCCGTCCCGGCCTCGCGCAGCGCATTCCGCTGCCGGACGCCAGCGTCGACGCTGCCGTCAACGAGTGGACCGGCGGCATCTGGGAGCTCGGGATGGGCCCGGCCATGGTCCAGGAAATGGCCCGGGTCGTTCGTCCCGGAGGCCGCATCGCCGCCACGCATCGGCTGGTTCAGTTGCAGCTGTCTGCCTTGGGACAGCCCTGGGTGCAGTACGGCAGGATCTATGAATGGATGCGCGAAGCCTTCGCGCAGCCTGAGCTGACCATCGTGACCGAGCGCATATGGGGGCAGATCGTGCCGTCGCTGGTGGGCGAGAACGCGACGCTGTGGCGCAAGCAATACATGCCGCGGCTGATCAATCCCTTCGACGTCACCTACAGATTTGACGAAAATCCGGATACGCGTGCCGACGTTTACCTGACGATCATTGCGCAACGAAATTGACGTTCGTTTTCATTGGGTGATTGCTCGAGGTGCTGATATGCGATCGCAAGAAACCGCCTTCGAACGAGCCCGCGCGTCGTTGCATCGGCTTGGAATTCCGCTCGTCCTTCCCGCACTCCACGCGGCCGGCGTGGGGATCAGCCGGACGGTCCTCGGTGGCTCGCATTCGGTGGCGATCTATCCGCCGATCAACTCGTTGACGCCGCTCGATCCGTCATGCCTGGAGAGCAATATCGGCTGGGGCCGCGAGATCAGCCTCTATGTGCATATCGCCTTCTGTGAGACGCGCTGCACGTTCTGTCACTATACGGTCGAGCACTACGCCGGACAGAGCAACAAGTCCGCCACGGACGACGACAAGGTCGTTCGCTACCTCGATGCGCTGAAGCGCGAGCTGGCGGCCTGGGAGCTGCGGCTGCGCTGGTCCGGAACGGTGGTGTCGTCGATCTATATCGGAGGCGGCACACCGCTCGTTCTCGGCGAGGCCGCATTGACGGATCTGATCGCGACGATCCGCGATACTTTCGAGGTTCGGCCCGGCGCCGAGATCTGCATCGAGGGCAGCCCGCTGACGATCACCGCGCCGGATGGCGCGCAGAAGCTGCGCTCTCTGAAGCAGCAGGGCGTCACGCGCCTGAGTTTCGGCGTGCAATCGTTCGACGACACCGTGCTGAAATACGCCGCGCGCGGGTACAAGCGCGACGTTCCGCTTCTCGCGTGTTCGATCGCCGCCGACATCTTCGACAATTGGAATCTGGATCTGATCCAGGGGTTATACAAAGGGTCGCCGTCCGAGACCTGGAACAATTTGGCGATGATCGCCGAGATCCGGCCTCCGCATCTCACCTGGTATCACGCGCGGTTTGCCGATCGCCCGCAGGGACACTGGCTCAAATCCGAGCTGAAGCAGGGAAGCTTCGAGAGCGAGTTCTCGACCTTGTTCGGGCGCATGCTGATCTGGCAGGAGATGGCGGCGCTCGGATATGATCTGACCGACGGCAACCGCTTCGTGCGCGCGCGCCGCTATGCCGACCCTTTCAAGACGATCCGGACCTCGCCATCACGGGATCTTCTCGGGATCGGTGCGGGCGCGTATTCGCATGCCGGTGCCGGGGCTGCGACAAGCGGCTGCGTCTTCCGCAACGTTCCCGACGTGCGCGCCTATGTCGAAACCGTCCTGGCCGGCAACAGTCCGATCACGGCGGGGCGCGCCGTCGACCGGCAGGAATTGCTGGCGACGTCCTATGCCACGGGGCTTCGGACCGGCCGGGTCGAGGATGCCGATCGCCGCGCCATGCGCGCCGACAATCGGGAGCTGTCCGCCCATTATGACAAGCTCGTCGCCAGGCTGAGCGGCGTCGGCGCCCTGGAGGCGTATCGCGACGGCGAGGGCCATGCGGGGCTACGGCTTTCGGAGCTCGGCCGGCTGTTCGAGGATGAGACGCTGGCGCTGTTCTTCAGTCCGGCCGTCAAGGACGCCTTGTCGCCGAAAGTGACGAGGCGCGAGCTTCAATACGGTTAGATCTGGAGTTTCGTCACGTCGTCGACCAGGGAGAAAACCTCATGGCTGTGTCCGGGCAAGCAACCCTCGAGCGAGACAACGCGACGGGTGACGGCATCCACGCCGCGCGTGCCGGCTGGAGCTTCGGTGGCGACACACCGCAGCACTTCGATCTCCACGTCGCCAGGTCGGTTCCGAACTATGAAGCCGGCCACAAGCTGGTCGAGCAGATCAGCGACTTCTTCGTGAAGCGGGATTCCGTCGCCTATGAAATCGGAACGTCGACGGGGACGTTGCTGCGGCAACTCGCCAAGCGCCATCCTCACGGCACACGCTGGATCGGCATCGATACCGAGCGCGCCATGATCGATTACGCGCGGGCGCACAGCAGGGATGTGGCGAACGTGGAATACTTGGCGGCCGATGCCTGCGAGGTCGGCTACGAGGCGAGCGACTTCATCGTGTCGTATTACACCGTGCAGTTCGTGCCGCCGCGCTATCGCCAGACCCTGATCGATGCGATCTATCGGTCGCACAATTGGGGAGGCGCGTTCCTTTTCTTCGAGAAGGTCAGGGCGCCGGACGCCCGGTTCCAGGACATCATGACGTCGGTCTATATCGACTACAAGCTGGACAACGGCTACTCGCCGGACGAGGTGCTGGGCAAGGCCAGCAGCCTCAAGGGTGTGCTGGAACCGTTCTCGACCCAGGGCAATCTCGACATGCTGCAGCGCGCCGGGTTCGTGGACACGATGACGATCTACAAGCACGTCTGCTTCGAGGGCTTCCTCGCGATCAAGTAGCCTGATGCCGCGTTCCGCGGCCGCGCCGGCGCATCGCTTGGATTCGTCGGGGCCTCCGCTCCTCGGATCGATGTGCTGGAAAAGAGCGGGCCCGCGCCGGTGGCGCGGGCTTGGCGTTGTCGTCGTTCGCTTCGCGTCAGAACAGCCGCGAGAAGATGACATAGAGCGAGCCGGAGAGCAGGATCGCGGCCGGCAGCGTCAATACCCAGGCCATCAGCAGGTTTCGGATGGTCGCCATCTGCAGGCCCGAGCCGTTGGCCGCCATCGTGCCGGCCACGCCGGAGGACAGCACGTGGGTGGTCGAGACCGGCAGGCCGAAAACGTCGGCGGCGCCGATCGTGGCGGCGGCGACCAGCTCGGCCGAGGCGCCCTGCGCATAGGTCAGATGCGACTTGCCGATCTTCTCGCCGACCGTGATCACGATCCGCTTCCAGCCGATCATCGTTCCCAGGCCCAGGGCGATCGCGACCGCGATCTTGACCCAGTTGGGAATGAACTTGGTCGCGCTGTCGAGCGAGCCCTTGTACGCGGTGAGGACGGCGACGTCGTCCTTGCTGAGATCGTTCTCCTTGTCCTTCATCAGGAAGCGGATCGCCTCAGAGGTCAGGTACATGTCGTTGCGGGTGTTGCCGACGGCGTCCGCCGGCACCTTGTTCAATGAGCCGTAGGTCCGCACCTGGTCGCCGACATCCTTGACCAGCACGGCAAGCGACGGATAGGTGCCTTCGCTGATCTTGCGCTGGGAGACGTAGAGCGTGACCGCAGGACGGGGGTCGCCGATCACGTTGTAGCCGTCGGCCTTCGCCGCGATGACCTTGGACGCGGCCTGCGAGGTCTCCTGGAACTTGGCAATCTGAGACTCCGGCAGCGTGCGGTTCAGGGCATAGGCGGTCGGCACCGTACCGATCAGGATGAGCATGATCAGGCCCATGCCCTTCTGGCCGTCATTCGAGCCATGCGCGAAGGACACGCCGGTGCAGGTCAGGATCAGGAGACCGCGGATCCACCACGGCGGGGCCTTCGGGCCTTCGGGGGCGGCGTAGAGGGCCGGGTTGCGGACGACGAATTTCAGAAGATAAAGCAGCAGGGCAGCGCAGACGAAACCGACCAGCGGTGACAGCAGGAGGGCGTAGCCGATCTCCGTCGCCTTGCTCCAGTCCACGCCCGAGGTGCCGTCGCGGCCGCGCAGCAGCGCATTGGCGATGCCGACGCCAATGATCGAACCGATCAGCGTATGCGAGGACGAGGCCGGCAGACCGAAATACCAGGTGCCGAGATTCCACAGGATGGCGGCGATCAGGAGCGCGAACACCATCGCGAACCCGGCGCTCGATCCGACCTGCAGGATCAGCTCGACCGGCAGCAGCGAGACGATGCCGAACGCCACCGCGCCGGTCGAGAGCAGGACGCCGAGGAAATTGAAGAAGCCCGACCACATGACGGCGACTTCCGCCGGAAGCGAATGGGTGTAGATCACCGTCGCAACCGCATTTGCGGTGTCATGAAAACCGTTGACGAATTCGAAGCCGAGCGCGATCAGCAGCGCAATGAACAGCAGCATGTAAGGCAGGTAGGTCGTGACCTTCACGCCCGTGGCATCGACATCGACGTAGATGCTGTAGGCGACGAAAAGCAGCCCGGCGGCGAGAACGCCGAAGAAGAGGATCATCGTGAGCGGGTTGAAACCCTTGTCCAGGTTCGGCCGTGCGGCCGGCTGGATCGCCGCGCCCTCGCCGAGCGCGGAATTGACGGTCATATCGGTCATGCAAACGCCTCTCGTTACGACGGGAGGCTCCGTTGTGACCGACGGATGCAAAGCCTGCATGACAGCTTGAGGGACGGTTCAGCCTGCTGCTGCGCATTGGCAGGACTGGGCACTTTGGAATTGTTCAAACTCACGCCGCGTGCGCGGCACGCTTCATGGCCTGCGCAGCAACCTTCAGGTCTTCGACGAACCGCTCATATTCGCGCGCCTTGGCATCGGCATCAGGCAGCCGCAGCAGATAGGACGGATGCACCGTCACCATGGCCTCGGAACCGTCGGGCAGGTCGACGACATGGCCGCGGCGCTTGGTGACCGGGATGATCTTGCCGAGCACCGCTTGCGCCGCCGTGGCGCCGAGGGCGACGACCAGGGCCGGGCGTACCGCGGCGAGTTCGCGCTCGTACCATTGCCGGCAGGCCTTGATCTCCGGCGTGTTTGGCTTCTGATGCAGCCGGATCTTGCCGCGGGGCACGAACTTGAAATGCTTCACCGCGTTGGTGACGTAGACCTTGGTGCGGTCGATGCCGGCCTCGGCGAGCGCGCGGTCGAGCATCTGTCCCG
This sequence comes from Bradyrhizobium sp., assembly GCA_049802835.1. Lineage (GTDB taxonomy): Bacteria > Pseudomonadota > Alphaproteobacteria > Rhizobiales > Xanthobacteraceae > Bradyrhizobium. The sequence goes on along the minus strand of JBARNF010000574.1, from coordinate 2,659 downwards.
CCGGGCCAACAAACGGATGACCCGCGAGGTCCTCCTTGTCGCCGGGCTGCTCGCCGACCAGCATCAAGGGCGCATGCGCCGGTCCTTCGCCGAACACCGTTTGCGTTGCATCCTTCCACAGCGGGCAGGCGCGGCAGGACGCGGCCTCTTCACGCAAGGTCTCAAGATCATCAGCGTCGGCCTCACGTGAGCTCTCAGGCGCGGCATGCGCGTGCGCTTTCGGCTTGCGGATCATCGCGGTCTCCTCAACGCGTTTCTGCGGCTTGTGCGGGTCGGTGCCGGGCTCGGCGATCATTGCGGTCGTGCGTCGCGCGGCGGCCGCGATCAGCGGCCGGATCAGCTGCGCTTCCGGCAGGTTCTGCCAATATTTCTTCGGCATCTCTTTTTCCATCGCCTTCACTTTCAGTCGCGCCGGATTGAAAATGCTGGCGTAATAGCGCCGCCACACCTCTTCGAGCCGGTCTTCGGAGGGCGCTTCAGCGCGGCTCACGCCTGGCGTGAAGCCGACGTGGCTGCCGTCCCAATGCGCGCACAGCTCCGGCGTCAGGATCGACCATGGCATGTCGGCGAAGCGGCGGGCGAAAAAGGATGCGGCGCGCTCGACGATGTGGTGCTCCGGCTCGAACCAGGCAACGTAGCGCGCATCGCGCTCGCGGCCGACCTCGCGGAAGCGGACGAAGGCGTGCATCTTGTGGACGTCGCGGCGCACTGCGCGGGCCAACGCGTTGGCCTGTGCCACGTCCGGATCGGTCGCGACCGCCATCAGATCGTGGTTGGCGCGCAGCCGCCACAGCAGGCGGTAGAGCAGGGCGAAGCGGCCGGGGTCGCGGTGCAGGATCGTGGTCTCGGCCAATTCGAGGAAAGCTGCCGGCACTGAGAACGTGCCTTCGGGCACCTCGGGCAGCTGCGTCTCGGCCTCGTCGTTGAACAGGTCGGCTGCCGCGCCCTTCACACGCCACGAGACGTCGGCCGGCCGGACGTCGTTCATCGCCAGCGCCCGCGCGGCCCGGCGCCAGCCGTCGAAATCGGTGTCATGAGCGAGGGTTACGACGTGCATTTCACCTCTCTCGTCATGGCGAGCGAAGCGACCTGTCCGCCATAGCCCGGAAGGCGACGGCGGAAGCAATCCAGACTTGTCGTGTAACTCCTGGATCGCGTCGCGTGCGCTCGCGATGACGGCTTCCGTTAGAATCCAAATCCCAGCTGCTGCGGTTTTGGCCGCAGACGGGCCACGAGGCCGGCGCCATCGAGCAGGGCGGGCTGCGGCCGGTGGTCGGAGAGAACGATGAACGGCAGCGCCTTGTTCCGGATCACGTTGAGCCGCGCCAGGTCGGCGGACCGGATCGTGGTGCTGCGGCGGGTCGACAGGATGCGCTCGACGGTGCGGGTGCCGAAGCCGGGCACGCGCAGCAGCTCCTCGCGGCTCGCTGTGTTGATGTCGAGCGGGAAGCGGTCGCGGTGGCGCAGCGCCCAGGCGAGCTTGGGGTCGATGTCGAGCGGCAGCATGCCTTCGCTCTCCTCGACGATTTCATTGGCGTCGAAGCCGTAGAACCGCATCAGCCAGTCGGCCTGGTACAGCCTGTGCTCGCGCACCAGGGGCGGCGCCTGCAGCGGCAGCGCGCGACTGGCATCGGGGATCGGGCTGAAGGCCGAATAATACACGCGCTTGAGCTTATAGGCGCCGTAGAGATTGGCCGAGGTCGAGAGGATGACGCGGTCGTTGGCATCGTCGGCGCCGACGATCATCTGCGTGCTCTGGCCTGCGGGGGCGAAGCGCGGCGGCCTCGCCTTGCGCATCGTCTTCTTGGCCTCCGCGGTCTCGTCGAGCTTGAGCCTGAGACGGCCCATGGTGCGGCGGATCGCGCGCTGGTCCTTCTCCGGCGCGAGCTGCGTCAGGCTCGATTCCAGCGGCGTCTCGATGTTGATGCTGAGCCGGTCGGCATATTTGCCGGCCTCCGCGATCAGCGCCTCGTCGGCTTCCGGAATGGTCTTCAGATGGATGTAGCCGCGGAAGCGATGCTCCTCGCGCAGTTTGCGCGCGACACTCACGACCTGCTCCATCGTGTAGTCCGGGCTGCGGATGATGCCCGACGACAAAAACAGACCCTCGATGTAGTTGCGGCGATAGAAGTCGATGGTGAGCTTCACCACCTCGTCGACCGTGAAGCGGGCGCGGGCGACGTTGGAGGAGGCGCGGTTGACGCAATACAGGCAGTCGTAGTTGCAGGCATTGGTGAGCAAAATCTTGAGCAGCGAGATGCAGCGGCCGTCCGGCGCATAGGAATGGCAGATGCCCATGCCCGGCGCGGTCGAGCCGAGACCCTTGCCGTCGCGGGAATCCCGCATCTCAGTACCGCTGGAGGCGCAGGAGGCATCGTACTTGGCGGCATCGGCCAGGATCTCGAGTTTGCGCAACAGCTCCATGCGTTCGAATCCCTTTGATTCCATTGCCTGAATCACACCCGGGCCAATCCCGATTGACTCATCGTCCGGCGTTAGCTTTATATTAGAACGTATCATGAACAAAGAGGGTCGTCGCGGGTTCAACTGCCAGCTTCACTGCAAACAACGGCAGCGCCCGCACGATGGATGTGAAAGGAGCGGCGACGGATGACCGGCGCACGCATGGAGACGCTCGCGCGCCTGCGCGGCCGCATTG
>JBARNF010000573.1:0-2187 GCA_049802835.1 Bradyrhizobium sp. | reverse complement strand
ACGTGCTGGAGAGCATGCAGAACTACGAGCTGGGGCTTGGTCCGAAAGTAAGCTTCGGCCCCTCCGATCACCAGGCGCTGCACAAGGTCTGGGGGACACAGCTCGACAAATCCGGCCAGTATCATGCGATCGAGCTGGAATAGAAGGTCCGCCTGAAAGCGCGCCGGACAATGTCCATAGCGCCGCCAGTCGCGCCTGAGGCGTCAATCGGCTGCTCTCATCGGAAGTTTCGCCAAGTCGACCGCCAAGCCGGGTTGCTTTCCTCTGACCTTTGGTCAATATCGTTTACATGATCCGAGCCGCGTTCATCCCTGCCAAGCTTTGGTGGCGCTCCATCTAGGAGCGGCACGGCCTCGTCATTCATTCGCCCGTCGCCGCCGTTCATCGGCTTGCCGCGCGGTCTGCGACACCTACAGCCTCACGCAACAGCATCGAAGAAGTCCGATTGAACGGCGGTTCTCACCCTGGAGAACCACGATGCAACATGCCTTGCCACAACGTCCCGTCATCCTGACCGGGGACAGAACGACAGGCCCTCTGCATCTCGGCCACTATGTCGGCTCGCTGAAGAACCGCGTCGCGCTTCAATCGACACACCAGCAGCATCTGCTGCTGGCGGATGCCCAGGCGCTGACGGACCATGCGCATGATCCTGCCAAGGTGAGCCGGAGCATTCTCGAGATCGCGACCGACTATCTCGCCGTCGGCATCGACCCCGGTCTCACGACCATCTGTCTGCAGTCGCATCTTCCGGCGCTGGCCGATCTCACTTTGCTCTACATGAACTTCGTCACGGTGGCGCGGCTCGAACGCAACCCGACCATCAAGGACGAGATCCAGGCGCGCGGCTTCGGCCGCGACATTCCGGCCGGCTTCCTTTGCTATCCCGTGGCCCAGGCCGCCGACATCACCGCCTTCAAGGCCACCGTCGTTCCCGTGGGTGAAGATCAGGCGCCGCTGATCGAGCAGACCAACGAAATCGTCCGCCGCATCAACCGCCAGGCGGGCATCGACGTGCTGCGCGAGGCAACGGCGCTGATCCCGCACGTCGGACGTCTGCCCGGCGTCGACGGCAAAGCCAAGATGAGCAAATCGCAGGGCAATACGATTCCGCTCTCCGCCACGGCGGACCAGATCCGCGACGCCGTCCGGCGCATGTTCACCGATCCCCTGCACATCCGAGCCTGCGATCCGGGGCGCATCGAAGGCAATGTGGTGTTCACCTATCTCGACGCGTTCGACGATGATCACGCGGCGGTCGCGGACCTGAAGGCGCGTTACGTCCGTGGCGGGCTCGGCGACAGCGTCGTGAAAAGGCGGCTGGAGGAGGTGCTGCAGGCCGTCGTTGCTCCGATCCGCGAACGGCGGACGGCCCTCGCGCGCGATCCGAACCATGTTCTTGACGTCGTCAGGCGCGGCACCGCGCGGGCGCGTGCCGTCACCGATGCGACCTTGCGCGATGTTCGCGATGCGCTGGGCCTGTTCGCGCTGCACTAGCGGCGCAGGATTGTCCCCGGGACGCCCGGGATGCAATATGGACGGGCTGAAAAGCGGGGGCACAAAACACGTGAACGGCATCGGTCTCACGGCGCTCGATCTCGGACTGCGCGGCGCGGCCAGCGGCCTGTTCATCATGATGGTGCTCGTGCTGCTGCGCGGGCGCCTGATCAATTACCACGCCGTTCTCGGCCTCGTCATGTCGGCGGGCGGCGCCGGGTTCGCGATCGCCACCGCGCCGTTCATCCCCGCATCCAGCTTCTGGTGGACGCTGCCGATCCTGTCGGCGCAGCCGGTGGTGTTCTGGCTGTGGGCGCAGGCCGCCTTCGACGACGATTTCGCGCTCCGTCCCTGGCACGGGCTGGTCTGGCTGGCCGTGATTGCGCTTGGCTTCATCGCGTCGCTGAGCTGGCCGATGTGGCCAGCTGTGACCAAGGCCTGTGCCAAGGGCCTGTCGGGCCTCGCGCTCGGCTTCGCGCTGCTCGCCATCGTGCAGACGGTCTCGACCTGGCGCGACGACCTGGTCGCGCGGCGCCGGCTGCTGCGCATGGCCGTGGTGATCTTGAACCTCGGCTTCATCACCTTCGTCGCCGGGCCGCCGCTGCTGCCGCTCCCCATGGCCCCGCTCGGCCTCGCGGCCAATGTCGGCGGGATGGGCAGCTTCGTGACCGCGCTCACGCTGTGCGTGCT
>JBARNF010000572.1:0-2834 GCA_049802835.1 Bradyrhizobium sp. | reverse complement strand
GCCAAGCCCGCCGCCCCGGCGCCGGCGCCACCGCCGCCGCCTGCCGCCCCCGATCCCAACGCGGACCTGGTCTATGGCGCCTATCAGCGCGGCCAGTACAAGACCGCCTTCGACCTGGCTTCACCGCGCGCGCAGGCCGGCGACCCCAAGGCGATGGCGATGCTGGGGCAGCTCTATGAAAATGCCATGGGCATCCGTCGCGACTACGACAAGGCCGCGATCTGGTACAAGCGCGCCTCCGAGGCCGGCGACCGCGAGGCGATGTTCGCGCTGGCGATGATGCGGCTCGCCGGACGCGGCGGCGCGGTCGACAAGCCGGAGGCCGTGAGGCTGCTCGCCTCCTCCGCCAAGCTCGGCGAACCCAAGGCCGCCTACAATCTCGCGCTGCTCTATCTCGACGGCCAGACCCTGCCGCAGGACCTCAAGCGCTCAGCCGAGTTGCTGCGCATCGCCGCAGATGCCGGCAACCCGGAAGCGCAATACGCGCTGGCAACCTTCTACAAGGAAGGAACCGGCGTTCCCAAGGACCCGGAAAAGGCCGCCCGGCTGCTGCAGGCGGCAGCCGTCGCCGACAACGTCGATGCCGAGGTCGAATACGCGATCGCGCTCTACAACGGTGTCGGCACACCCAAGAACAAGCCGGCGGCCGTGGCGCTACTGCGCCGCGCGGCCCGGCAGAACAGCCCGATCGCGCAGAGCCGGCTGGCCTGGGTGCTATTCTACGGCGACGGCACCCCGATGGACAAGATCGAGGGCTACAAATGGCACCTGGTCGCCAAGACCGCGGGCAAGGGCGACCCCAAGCTGGACGAGAAGTTCGCCGACATGCCGCCGGAGGACCGCGCCAAGGGCGAGCAGGCCGCCAAGCGCTGGCTCGGCAGCATCAAATGATCGGCGGCTGATCCGCCCTTGACGCGGCGCCGCCGGCAGGGCACCCACTCCATCCGTCTCACCCGCCTCCGCCCCCGTCCGGACGAGGCGCGCACCGCAAGGTGCGGTCAGCCCAGCGCATCGAGCTCATGATCCATTCCGCCCTCATCAATGTCATGGTCAAGGCCGCGCGCCGCGCCGGCCGCAACCTCAAGCGCGACCTCGGTGAAATCGAGCACCTGCAGGTGTCGCTGAAGGGCCCTGCGAATTTCGTCTCGCGTGCCGACAAGAAGGCCGAGGAGATGCTCTACGAGGACCTGTCCAAGGCCCGCCCCGGCTATGGCTTCATCGGCGAGGAAGGCGGCAAACGGGAAGGCAGCGACAAGTCGCACACCTGGATCGTCGATCCGCTCGACGGCACCACCAACTTCCTGCATGGCATTCCGCAATTCGCGATCTCGATCGCGCTCCAGCGCGACGACACCATGATCGCCGGCGTCATCTACAATCCGGCCAATGACGAGCTGTACATCGCCGAGCGCGGCAAGGGCGCGTTCCTCAACGACCAGCGGCTGCGCGTCGCCGCCCGCCGCCAGCTCAATGAATCCGTGATCGCCTGCGGCCTGCCGCATATCGGCCGCGGCGACCACCAGCTGTTCCTGCGCGAAATGACCGCGCTGCAGACCAAGGTCGCAGGGCTGCGCCGCTTCGGCGCTGCGTCGCTCGACCTCGCCTTCGTCGCGGCGGGCCGTTTCGACGCCTATTGGGAACGCGACCTGCAGCCCTGGGACATCGCGGCCGGCCTGATCATGGTGCGCGAGGCCGGCGGCACGGTCTCCGGCATCGACGGCAAGGACGACGCCCTGACCACGGGCCACGTCATCTGCGGCAACGAGGTCATCCACCGCGAGCTGTTGAAGGTGCTGAAGGCGGCGGGGTAGTTCGATTCAGTGCGACGGCGCAATTCGCCTTCGTATGGTGGCGTCGCCAGAACACTCGCCTCACACTCGATGTCCGGGACGACACCGAGGATTGTGTTGGCCTCGCCTGTTCTTTGGCCGAGCGGACGCTACCGCCGGCCGCTGGTGAACGCTTGCGGCGTGGCGCCCGGCAGCGCCGGCGAGGTGATGTCGCTGTCGACGCGGTCCGAGGATTGCCCGGCGTAGCTGAAGCCGAGCGACAGGCTGACATTGGGTGTCGGCTTGAACTCGACGCCGCCGTTCACGGCATAAGCGGGTGTGGAGGTCGATCGCGAATCGAACGTCGCGAACGGGCCACCGAGACCCGGATTGTATTTCAGCGTATCGAAGCCGCCGTAGAAGCTGACGCCGCTCTTGAAGGTGTAGCCGAACTGCGCGCCCTCGGTCGTGTACGAGCCGAGCGAGCCGTAGCGATTGACGATGTTCGAACTCAGGCCTGTGCCTGACAGCGCCGACCAGTTGTTCGCCACACTGTAGCGCCGCGAGAAGAAGCCGGTGTCGCTGGCGTTGCCGGTGAAGCTCGGGAAGTTGCCGTAGGAGTCCGGGCTCTGGGTGCCGCCGGAATCGCTGAAGCCGATCGGCCAGCCCGGCAGCCAATATTGGACCGGAGCCGTCTGGGCGTGAGCTGCGTGGGCGCCGAGGCAGAGCCCGGCGAACGCGAGAGCAGAGTTGCGAAAGACCATCGACATGCCGTTACCGTACCATGTCGGCGAAGAATACATGCAGCGAGCGGGGAACTCCAGGGGCGCATCTTCGGTCGCAGACCGAACGACGGGCCACATGGATTTGGGGCACGAGATGTCGCGACACGAACAGTGCGCTCCCTCTCCCCGTTCTTCACGGGGAGAGGGTTGGGGTCATAGGCGCTAGCTTAGGCGAAGAACCAACTGGTCGCATTGTTTTTTGCGCTTGCGTGGCGGCTCACGGAGGTGACAGCAGATGTTAGCAGGCAAGTTGGAAACGGCCTCCAGCCACCGAATTGGC
>JBARNF010000571.1:0-3080 GCA_049802835.1 Bradyrhizobium sp. | reverse complement strand
CTCTGCTGCCGCGCGGCGATGGCCGGCTGGAGGCCGAGCGCGCCTGGCAGGCGTTCGGCGCCAAGCGCGGCGTGCATGTCGCCGTGCTCCGCCTCGCCGGCATCTACGGGCCCGGGCAGAACGCGCTCACGAGCCTGCAGCAGGGAACGGCCAAGCGCATCGCCAAGCCGGGCCAGGTGTTCAACCGCATCCATGTGGGCGACATCACCCAGGCGATCGACGCGGCCTTGGCGCGGCGCGCCGACGGCGTGTTCAACGTCGCCGACGACGAGCCGTCGCCGCAAGGCGACCCGATCGTGTTCGCCGCCGCGCTGCTCGGGATCGCGCCGCCGCCGGAAATCCCCTTCGCGCAGGCGCGCAAGACCCTGTCGCCGATGGCGCTCGGCTTCTATGGCGAGTGCAAGCGCGTGCGCAACGACAAGCTCAAGCGCGAGCTCGGCGTCACGCTGCGCTATCCGACCTACCGCGAAGGCTTGCGGGCGCTCTACGCGGAGATGATAGCTTCGTCCAACAGTTCTTCGTCATCACCGGGCCGCCGCGAAGCGGCGAGTCCCGGTGATCGCGATCACGCGGGCAAGGCTGCGCCCACCTCGGCGAGATCGCCCGGACAAGCCCGGCGATGACGACGCACGGGGCTTGGCTGGCGTGACGCCGTCAAAAATTCCCGTTCTCCGGCACGATCAGCGGCACGAAGCCGAACACGCCGGGACTGTCGGGATCGACGATCACGCGCACCGCATGCACCAGCGTGTCGCCCATCACCTGCAGGCGCAGCACATTGGGCACGAGCTGCATGCGCACATTGCGGAAGCCGGCGAGCTCGAGCGTGTGATAGTCGCCCTGGATCAGCAGCACCGGCTTGCCGAACGCTTTTGACTCCGCCTCGATCGCGTTGATGGTGTCGCGAAAGCCGGATGCGGGCGGAACGGTGTTCTCCGTATCGCGGATGTCGTGCAGATTGGCCTGGAACGAGAGCACGACCGCCCTGGCATTCGTCTCCCTGGCCTTGCGGAAGCTGTCGGCCATCCAGGCGAGATTGGCGCGGTTGCGGTCGAAATATTCGAGCGGCGCCTGCGGATCGAACGGCTCGAATCCGTTGTTGGAGCCGGGAATGTCGAGGGTGACGAACAGCACGTCGTTCTTGGCGAAGCGCGCATTCTCCACGTAATTGGCGTAGGCCGGCATGACGAGCCCCTGGCTCTCGACCGGCATGGGCGTGCGGCCGAGGCTGCGGTCGGGCCGCGCGAAGAACATCTCGCGCAGCTTGGCGAGGCGTTCGCGCGGATCCCGGGGATCGGTCGTGTTACGGTGGCAGTCGGTCCACTCGTTGTCGCCGGGCGTATAGATCAGCGGCTGCGCGAAGGTCTGGAACTGATCGTAGACTTTCTTGAAGGCGTCGTCGGTGCAGGCCGCCCGTCCCTGCTTGATGTCGCCCACATGGATCGAGAACGCCGGCGCGAGCGTGTTGATGGCTGCGATCAGCCGGTCGAATTTCGCATAGTCGGCGGGAACGTCATACGGCACGTCACCGAGCGCGACGAACGAGAAGGCGCGGCTGCCCCCGACCTGCTCGGCGGCACCGGCCTGCCATGCACAGGCGAGCGCGAAGGCGAGGGCGAGTATGCGACGCATGACGATGCTCCTAGTCAAATTCGTGGTCCGAACATCCCGACGATCGGACCGCCGGCGCGACGGTGAATCCTCGGCCACCCTGGCGGCCTGCATCAGAACTCCGCCACGATCTGGATCAACCGCTCGATGTCCTCCGGCCGCGACAGGCGGTGATCTCCATCCTTCACCAAGGTGAGGACCACGTCGTCCTGGGCGAGCCGCGCGACGAGCTCGACGGCGTGCCGCCAGGGCACGTCGGGATCCTCCACGCGCTGCACGATGCGCACCGGGCAACCGGTCTCGATCAACCCGCCGAGCAGCAGGTGGCGCCGCCCTTCCTCGATGAGATGGTGACTAATGAGATAAGGCTCCTCGGAATATTGCGACGGCCGCTCCCATACGCCCGTCTCCTCGAGCTGCCGTTTCACCGCGGGTGGAAAGCGCTTCCACATCAACTCTTCGGTGAAGTCGACGGCGGGCGCGATCAGCACCAGGCCGGCCGGGGGCGGCGCGCGCCGGCGCAGCTCGCGGATGAGCAGCAGCGCGATCCAGCCGCCCATGGACGAGCCGATCATCACCTGCGGCCCCCGGCAGAAGGCATCGTGGACGGCGATCGCGTCCGCGAGCCACGTCCCGATCGTACCGTCGATGAATTTTCCGCTCGATTCACCGTGTCCGGAATAATCGAATCGGACCAGCGCGCGCCCGTGCTCCTGCGCCCATTTGTCGAGCGCGACGGCCTTGGTGCCGTTCATGTCGGATTTCAGCCCGCCCAGCCAGAACAGGCCGGGCGCCGCGCCCTCGCGCACGCGCACCGCGATGGACCGCGCAGCGGCGCCGTCTCCGACCTCGAGGAATTTCAGCTCGCCGCTCATCTGCCCGTCCCGCGCGCACTCCTCCCGGCGCGCAGCTCGGCGCGCCGGACCAGGCGATCTTTTCCACTTCGCGCATTGCCGCGTCAACGCTTGCGGTCTATACCTGACGCTGGTCAATGGAGCTGACCGGTGAAGCATGCCGGCCTTGCGAGATCGAATGCTCGCGGACAAGCGGAACGAAGCGTCTCGCTTCGGGTAACGATCGAGCGAATTGGGGAGTCCCCGGTGTCAGTCACATCGAGCGCGGTCCGCGCGTCGACGACGAATCATTTGCCGCACGTTCCGGCTCCGGCTGTCAGCGGCGCCGACCAGGCGCCGTTCCCGCAACAGCCGCTGACCGTGCTGATCGTCGTTCCGACCGTCGATGTCGGCGCCGCCGACGAGGGGGCGGTCGATCTCGCGCGCGTGCTGGCCGCCGCCGGCCATCATCCGATCGTCGTCTCCTCGGGCGGCCGCCTCGAATCCGACCTTGCGGCGATCGGCGCCGAGCTCGTTCGTCGCGATGCGAGAAGCCACAACCCCTTCGTCATTGCGCGCAACGCGGCCGCGCTGTTTCGCCTGATCCGCGAGCGCGGCTGCCGCGTGGTGCACGCG
>JBARNF010000570.1:0-5855 GCA_049802835.1 Bradyrhizobium sp. | reverse complement strand
CCCTCGGCCTTCATGTTCTTGGAGCCGCTCTTGTCATTCTCGGAGCTCATGCTCTTCGAATTCGGGCCCTTCATGCCTTCCTCGGCACGCTGGCCTTTGGTCTCCGCACCCGGCTTCTGACCCGGCTGGCTGGAGCGCATATCGGACGACCCGCCGGCGGATGGCGAAGCGCTGTCACGGTTCATGGTCGCTCCGCCCGACGCGCCGCCGGCCGCACCGCCCTGCATCGCGGCACCGCCGGACTGACCTCCCGCGCCAGCCGCACCACCGGTGCCCTGCGCATGAGCGAAACCTGCACCCGCCAGGAGCGCGATTGCAGCAACTGATACCATCAAGCGATTAGTCATCCTTTATCCTCCTCTGTATTGGCACTGCCCGCGCCGACAACGGCAGGAGGTTGGAGTCGTTCCGTGCGCCTCCGATTGTTCCTGGAAAACTCCGGGGATCGCGATTTTATGAACGGATGCTCACAGTCATGAACGCGGGATGACGATCCGCGTGATCGGCGCATCATGCGCGAGCCTGGCCGAAGGGCACGCCTGGCTCAGGTCGAGCGCGCTTCGCGCTCCGCGGTGTGGCGTTCCCGGGCGTAGCGGACGAGCGCCAGGAAGCGATAGAGGCCGTGCACGAACTTGCCGTAGGGGAGCGTGACGAACAGTGCAAATACGGCGCCGAGATGCAGCGCCAGCAGTAAGCCCATGGCGCTCGTCTCGCGCAGAACGAGCAGGGCAAGGCCGGTCGCGCCGGTCAGCACCAGCATGGCGAGGAACGCGATGTCCATGCCGCGGCTGTCATTGTCCACCATCAACGGCTCACGCCTGCGCTTGGCGGCATAGAGGCCGAGCGGGCCAACCACGATTCCAAGGCCACCGAGCGTCCCGAGCACGACCGGCAGATCCCAGAGCGGGTAGGGCGCCTCGCGATGCAACAGGTAGTGATAGAGCGTCGCGACGCTGGTCGACGCGAAGCACAGCATGAAGCCCCAGAACGCCAGGTGGTGATAGAACCGCCTGTTGTCGTTGGGCCGCTCGTCCTCATTGTAGCAGCCGACGCCGCCACCATCGAGATAGCGCAGGCTTGCCGCGTCACGTACGGCGCGGAAAAACGGACGAGGTTTGGTCAGCGTCGAGCTTGGCTCGCCGATATCCCTCCAGAAGGCACGCGCGCCCTTGATGAAGGCGACGACGGCCCACAGGAAGGCCGCGCCGAACAGCAGCACCATCGCGTTGTGCGGCATCAGCGCGTAGAACGATCCGGGGCCGGGCCTGCTCGCAAACAAGGCCGTTGGATCGTTGAAGGACACGAAGCCGAGAATAAACGCGGCGATGCTGAGGACGGCGATCAGGGACACCGCGACGCCGTTGCGCTTGAACAGGGGCGCCAGCGCGCGCGGCCAAGCGTAGTCGGCATAGCTCTCGTGGCGCACCCTGGCGAGGACGGAGGGGACGCGGACGTCGAATTCGTGCGGCGGCGAGAACTGGCAGTCGACATAGCAGGCGCCGCAAGCGTGGCAGAGATTGGCGAGATAGTTGAGGTCGCCGCCAGTGAAGGCGCGGCGCATCTCCATGGCCGGAAAGACGGCGCAGAGGCCCTCGCAATAGCGGCAGGAATTGCAGATCGTCATCAGGCGATCCGCCTCGGTCAACGCCTCACTGCGCTGCATGTCTTGCTGCTCCGCGGCCTGCAATGCGTCCGAACACGCTGCCGATCGTCATGCCGATCCCGGCGGCGTAGCCGCGGCCGAGCACGTTGCCGGCCATGATCTCGCCGGCGGCGTACATGTTGGCCGCCGGCCCGCCCGCCTTCATCGTCATTCTGGCCTCGTGATCGACACGCACGCCGAGATAGGTGAAGGTGATGCCGGGGCGTACCGGATAGGCGTAGTAGGGACCGGTGTCGACGCGGCGGGCCCAATGCGATTTCGGCGGCGTCAGGTTCTCGGTGTGACAATCGTCGAGAACGTCTGGATTGAACTGGCCCTCGCGAACCGATGCGTTGAATTGCTCGACGGTGTCGGTGAGCTTATCCGGATCGAGGGCGAGCTTGCCGGCCAGCTCATGGACGCTCGTCGCCTCGATCGCCGGGTAGAGCGACGGCATGAACAGGTTGGCCGACTTGGCGTCGAAGATGATGTAGGCGATCTGGTCCGGCTGCGTGGCGACGAGCCGTCCCCAGATCGCATAGCGCTTCGGCCAGACGTCCTCGCCTTCGTCGTAGAACCGCATCGCATTCTTGTTCACGACGATCCCGAACACGACGCAGTCGAGCCGCGTGATAATGCCGCCGTCATATTTCGGCGCGCGCGCATCGATCGCCACCGCGTGGCACTGGGTGGGATCGCCGATGCTGTCGACGCCGCCAGCAAGCAGCATGTCGAGTACCGTGCCGCGGTTGTTGGGCGTGCCGCGGATCAGGAAATTGCGGGCGATCTCGCCCCAGCCCTCGACCAGCTTGTCGATGTTGGATTCGAACCCGCCGGCGGCGGCCACCAGCGCCTTGCCGAGGATACGCAACCTGCCATCACGCTGCTGGACGATCGCGGCGCGGAAGCGCGCGTCGTCGATCTCGAGCGCGACCACCTCGGCATCGTAGAGCACGTCGACGCCGAGCCGCTCGGCCGTCAGATACAGCGCATTGAGCATGGCTCGGCCGCCGCCGAGGAAGAAGGAGTTGGTGCGCCCCAAGCTCAGCGTGCCGCCGAGCGAGGGTTGGAAGCGCACGCCCTGATCGACGATCCAGTCGAGCATGTCCTTCGATTCGCGGATCATCATCCGCGCCAGCTGCTCGTTGGTCTCACCTTCCGTGACGCGCAGCAGATCGTCCCAGAACTCGTCCTCGGGATAGGGACCGCTCAAGGTCGCCGTCGCCGCGTCGTGGGCGCAGCGCATGTTGCGCGTGTGCCTCGTATTGCCGCCGCGATAGAACTTCGAGGCGGCCTCCAGCACGATCACCGAGGCGCCGGCGCGGCGCGCCGCAATCGCGGCGCACAGGGCCGCATTGCCGCCGCCGCCGATCACGACGTCGTAAGCCGCGGGATGCTCGGCGATGTCGCTCTGGCCGTTCATCGCACCGCTCTCCTGTTGCAGGACAGCAGGCCCAGACTGGTGCCGTCTACGCCCGTGGCGGAGGCGGACCGTCGCGATGTGTGGGTGCGCTCTGGATCAGACACGAAATTCGTATACTATTGTATACAAAAATATGCAAGCGCTCCTGTTGCTCGGAGCCGGGTTGTGAGACATTGAAGCCGATGGCTTTCGAAGCGCCCACGCTCACGATCGATCGCGACAACGTCTCCCTCGGCGAGGCGGTCTTTCGCGCGCTCTGTCAGGCCCTGGAGAACGGCGTCTATCGCTCCGGTGACCGGCTGCGGGAGGACGAGGTCGCGCAGAAGCTCGATGTCAGCCGCACCCCGGTCCGCGAAGCGTTCGGCAAGCTCGTGGCCAAAGGCTGGGTGCAGCCGGCCGGTGGCCGCGGCCTCGTCGTGCGCAGCCTCGACCAAAGCGAGATTCTCGAGCTTTACGCGATGCGGGAGATTCTCGAGGGCGCCGCGGCGCGGCTTGCGGCCCAATATGCCGTGCCGGCCGAGATCGCCGCCCTCCGCGATATCCACGCGCGCTTTGCGAGCGGAGAGGGAGGCGCAGCCGAGCTTGCGCGGCTGAACCGGCTGCTGCACGGGGCGATCCAGCGCGCCGCCCGCAACCGCTACCTGGATGCCGCACTCGAGGACATGCATGTGGCGACGGCGCTGCTGGGAACCACGACCTTCGCGGCCGAAGGACGGCCGGCGACGGCCACCGCCGAGCACGGCGAACTGATCGACGCGATCGCGGCCCGCGATCCCGATCGGGCCGAGACGATTGCGCGGGGCCATATCCGCGAGGCGCTGCGGACCCGGCTCAGCATGAAGTTGAACGGATAGGCAAGACGCAGTCGCCGCGGACTGGCCTTTCTTATTCCTATTCGACTTATTGGTATTCGAACGATACGGATCGACGCAAAAAGGCCGGCTGATACAGCCGGCCTTTCGTCCCTGATCTCACGATGCGCAGTGCTTGGCCGGCTGGCTCAGCAGGTCGCCTTGCCGCAGCGCGCCGTGCTGATCTTCTCCCGCAAGCCTTCGACGCCGACGGCGCCGATCACGACCTGCTTGCCGATCACGTAGCTCGGCGTGCCGTTCATGCCCATGTCCTCGGCCAACTTGAAATTCTCTTCGATGGTCGCCTTGGCCTCGGGGCTCGCCATGTCCTTCTCGAGGCGAGCCATGTCGAGCCCGAGATCCTTTGCGACGGCGAGCGCATGGGCCTTGTCGGCCTGGCCACGGCCGCCCAGCAGCTTCTGGTGGAAGTCGAGATATTTCTGCGGCGCCTGCATGCGCACGGCGACCGCGACCTGGGCGGCCTCGACCGAGCCCTGGCTCAGCACCGGGAATTCCTTGAGCACGACCTTCAGCTTCGGATCGCTCTTCATCAGATCCATCATGTCGGCCATGGCGCGCTTGCAGTAGCCGCAATTGTAATCGAAGAACTCCACGAAGGTGACGTCACCGTCCTTGTTGCCGAGCACCACGCCACGCGGCGAGTTGAAGATGGTGTCGGCGTTCTTGGCAATGCTCGCCTCGTGCTTGGCGGTCTCGGCGGCGGTCTGGCGCTTCTGCAACTCGGCCATCGCCTCCTCGAGCACCTCGGGATGCGAGACGAGGTAGTTCCTGACAATGGTCTCGATGTCGCTCCGCTGGCTGTCGGAGAAGCTCTCGGCCGCGGCGATCTGTGGCGCGCCACACAGCGAAAGCGCGAGCAGCGCCGGAAGGAGCAGGCGGAATGACGGCATGAAGGAGGTCCTCTGGGTCAAAATGATCGGGTCCTTGTCGATGATCGTGATGGGTGTCTTGATGATCCGGCTTGGATGATAGCAGTAATCTCTTCGGTCTACTGGTTCGAGAGCGGCTTGGCTGCGACGATGTCGTCGGCTTTCACCCAGCCCGGAGATCCCACGGCGAAACGGGTCTTGGCCCGCGACGCGAGCTCGCGCGCAGTCTTGTTGTCGCCACGCAGGAAGGCCGCCTGGGCCGACGCGAGATCGGCCTCCGCATAATCGCCCTTGCGGCCATAGGCCATGGCGAGCTGGGAGTAGCCGAGCGGCGCCTCGGCCTCGCGCGCAACGGCCGTCCGCAGCATCGAGATCGCCTCCTCAGTGTAGGCTTTGTTGTCGGTTGCGACCAAGGCCTGGCCAAGTAACATCTCGATGAGCGGGGCGTTATTGGACAGCTGGGCGGCCTTGCGCAACGGGGCGATCGCCTCGGCCGGCCGGCCGCCCTCGAGCAGGGCCTGGCCGCGCACCTCGTAGAAATAGGCGTTGTTCGGCTGCGCCTGGATCAAGAGGTCGATCTGGGCGAGTGCGCTGCGCAGGTCGCCATGGAGATAGGTGGAGATCGCCCGGGCATAGCGGGCCGGCAGGCCGTTGTCGGATTGCGGGTAGCGCCGGGCCACCGTGTCGGGCCGCTCCATGAAGGCCGAGATCTTGGCGCGAGCCATGTCGTGGCGGAGCTGCAGCGCGGCATCGTCCTTCTTGTCCCAATAGGGGCTCTGGCGGGCCAAGCCCTCCAGCGCCTCGACGCGGTCGGCCGGCATGGGATGCGACTGCAGATAGGGATCGGCGCCGCGTGCCGCGAACAGGCTCTCATTGGTGAAGCGCTTGAAGGTCTCGTACATGCCCTTCGGGGATTGTCCGGTGGCGGTGAGGAATTTCACCCCGGCGCGGTCGGCGTTCTCCTCCTGCTGCCGCTGATAGGACAGCAGCGAGCGGCGGATGACCTCGCCGGGCCCGGACAGCGCGGCGGCGCCGGCGTTGGCCAGGCC
>JBARNF010000569.1:0-10711 GCA_049802835.1 Bradyrhizobium sp. | reverse complement strand
AATGCCGCGATCCGTCTCGCCGCGCAGGCCCGCGAGGTGCGGCCGGACACGATGCCGCGGATGTAGAAGGCCATCTGGCGCTCGACCACAAATCAACAACAATAAGTTCGGGAGGACACATGACGCGGAAGAATTGGCGGCTGGCTTGTGCCGCGGTGCTGCTTGGCGTGCTCGCGACATCGGCCAACGCGGCCGGGATCGAGGTCGGCGTCGAGTCCGGTCCGATCAGCGGGAAGTTTCAGCGCAACACGTCGGTGCGGGCCTTCCTCGGCGTCCCCTTCGCTGCGCCGCCGGTCGGCGATCTCAGGTGGAAGCCGCCGCAACCGGTCGCCTCGTGGCAGGCACCTCGGCCGGCGACGACCTATGGCGCGCAATGCATGCAGCCGGGCCGTTCGAAGACGTCGGTCTATTTCGAATATGCCGGCGAGCAGCCGACCAGCGAGGATTGCCTTTATCTCAACGTCTGGGCTCCCTCCGACGTCAAGGACGGCAAGCTGCCGGTGATGGTCTGGATCTATGGCGGCGGCTTCCAGCAGGGCTCGGCGGCCAATCCGGTGTTCGACGGCGCAGCGCTTTCGGCGCGCGGCGTGGTGGTGGTTTCCGTCAACTACCGGGTCGGCATCTTCGGTTTCATGGCGCATCCGGAACTGACCGCAGAGTCGCCACAGCACGCGTCTGGAAATTACGGCCTGCTCGATCTGATCGCTGGGCTGAACTGGGTCAAGCGCAACGCCACGAGCTTCGGCGGCGATCCCGACAACGTCACGATCTTCGGCCAGTCCGCCGGTGCCGCCGCCGTCAGCTATCTCTTCACCACACCATCGGCGCGCGGCCTGTTCGTCCGCGGCATTGCCGAAAGCTTTGGCGTCGCCAACAAGACCATGCCGGGACTTGCCGACGGCGAGAAGGCGGGCAGTGCGCTCGCTGAAAAGGTCGCGGCGCCGACGCTCGCCAAATTGCGCGAGCTTCCCGCGGCGCGCCTCCTGGAGACGAAGCTTACGATGAGCCCGATCGTTGATGGCTACGCGCTGCCGGCCAATCCCTATGCCGTGTTTGCCGAGGGCAAGGAAGCGCCCGTACCACTGCTGGCCGGCTGGAACAGCGATGAGGGCACGACGTTCCCGCATGCCAAGACGCTGCCCGGCTATCAGGACTGGGTGCGCCGCAAGTATCCTGATATCGCCGAGCAGCTGCTTCAGCTCTATCCTGCGCGCACCGACGACGAGGCCAAGACCGCCAACAAGGCGATGGTCCGCGACAGCCTGTTTGCGTGGGGCCCCTGGAGCCTGGCGCGGCTGCACGCCAAAAACGGCTTTCCGACCTATCTCTATCATTTCAGCCATCCGCAGCCGCTGAAGGCGGGCGTCATATACGACGAGATCGACACCGCCGAGGGTCTCGGCACCTTCCACAGCTCCGAATATCCCTACGTCTTCGGTACGCTGCATGCGTTGAGCCGCGATTGGACCGAGGCCGACCGGGTGATCTCGGAGACGCTGCAATCCTATTGGGTGAGCTACGCCTATGCCGGCAGCCCCAACGCGCCTGGTCTCGTCAACTGGCCGCGCAGCGACGCCAAGGCCGAGACGACGATGTTCCTTGGCGACAAGGTCGGCGTCGGACCGGTGCCGCAACTCGACCGCATCAGGCTGTTCGATTCGCTCGCTTCGCCCTTCAACGGCTTCTGAGGGGAGGCCAACGGCGTTTGACGATGATGCCGCGGATGTCGCTCAGGGCTCCGGCCGGATGCCCGGCAGGCGGACGATCGCCGCGGCCAGATGGTCGATCACCAGCCGCACGCGTGCGATTCCGGCACGCTCCGGCACGATCAGCATGTTGAGCGGCACCGACGGCAGGCGATGGTCGGGCAGGATCACGGTCAGCCTGCCCTTGGCGATGAGGTCGTCGACCAGCCAGGCATGAGCGGCGGCGATGCCGCGCCCGGCCAGCACCGCTTCGCGAACGGCGAGGCCATGATTGGTGCGGAAGCGCCCGATGAACGGCACCTCATGGCGCTGGCCGGCGGGCGCCACCAGGGCCAGCACGTCGCTGCCGGCGACATTGGGCATGCGGATGCCCTCATGGCCGATCAGATCCTGCGCCGCGCGGGGCGTGCCGCGCTGGGCCAGATAGCCGGCTGCAGCGACCAGCAGCCGGTGCGAGTGGCCGAGCGGGCGCAGCTTCATCGAACTGTCTGAGAGTGGTGCGAGACGCAGCGCGATGTCGACCCCTTCGCGCACCAGGTCGATGCGTTCGTCGGTCAGGTTGAGATCGATCGCGATGTCGGGATAGCGGTCCTGGATCGCGAAGACGATCCGGGTGATGTGCAGGATGCCGAACGCTGCCGTGCAGGAGATGCGGATCATGCCGCTGGCGGCGCCGCGCGTGCCGCGCGCTTCGTCGCCGGCCTGCTCGATCAGCCGCAGGATCTGGACGCAATTGGCGTAGTAGCGGCTGCCCTCGTCGGTCAAGCTGACCCGCCGCGTGGTGCGGCTGAGGAGCGGCACGCCGACGGTCTCCTCCAACTCGTGCAGATGGCGCGTGATCGTGGACTGCCCCACACCGAGCTCGCGCGCCACCGCCGACAGGCTGCCGCGCTCGGCGACCCGGACAAAGCTGCGCATTTGCGCGACGCTGACGTCTGATTTATCCATAATACGGCATTATGTTATCGATATACGACACATAGTGGATAGATCGGCGGTCGTCTATCTCTTGGCCGGTTCCAACAAAGGATCAACCGCCATGAATGTGCTGCTCGTTTTCGCTCATCCCGAACCCCGCTCCCTGAACGGCGCCCTGCGCGACGTCGCCGTCGCCGAACTGAAGGCCCAAGGCCACGAGGTCAGGATCTCAGACCTCTATGCGATGGGCTGGAAGCCGGCCGCCGACCGCGCCGACTTTCCGCAACTCGCGTCCGAAGCACGCCTCAACGTGGCCACCGCCTCCGGAGAGGCCTTCAAGACGCACACGCTCACCGACGACGTCCGCGCCGAGCAGGACAAGCTGCTGTGGGCGGATGCCGTGATCCTGCAGTTTCCGCTGTGGTGGTTCACGATGCCCGCGATCCTGAAGGGCTGGGTCGACCGCATCTATTCCTACGGCTTCACCTACGGCGTCGGCGAGCACAGCGACAAGCGCTGGGGCAGCCGCTACGGCGAGGGCGTATTCGCAGGCAAACGCGCGATGCTCATCGTGACGACAGGCGGCTGGGAGGAGCACTATTCGGAGCGCGGCATTAACGGGCCGATCGACGACCTGTTGTTTCCGATCAACCACGGCATCCTGTTCTATCCGGGCTTCGACGTGCTGCCGGCCTTCGTGGCGCATCGCGTCAACCGCCTCGACGAGGCAGGCTTTGACGACATTGCCGAGCGGCTGCGGGAACGGATACGGACGCTGTTCACGGCAAAGCCGATCCCGTACCGGCGGCAGAACCATGGTGACTATCTGATCCCGGCGATGCAGCTCCGCTCCGAACTCGGCGATAGCGATATGCGCGGCTTCGCGCTGCATGTGGACGCTGCCGCGCCGCGATGAACCTGCCGGGCGCGGAAAAAGTCAGCCCGCGCCCATCGCGACCGCGATGTGATAGGTCGCAAAGGCAGCCGCATAGGCGAGCACGAACATGTAGACGAAGGTGACGGCCATCCAGTGCCAGCTGCCGGTCTCGCGCCGGATCACCGCGAGCGTCGAGGCGCATTGCGGCGCGAAGATGTACCAGGCGAGCAGCGCCAGCGCTGTGGCGAGACTCCATTTGCTGGCCAGCACCTGTCCGATCTGTTCGGCCGCCTCTTTGCCGCCTTCGATGGCATAGACGGTGCCGAGCGCCGCCACGGCGACCTCGCGCGCGGCCATGCCGGGCACGAGCGCCACCGCGATCTGCCAGTTGAAGCCGACCGGGGTGAGCAGGGGTGCGATGGCCTTGCCGATCATCGCCGCCAGGCTGTAGTTGATCGCGGGCTCCGTGGCGCCCTCCGGCGGCTGCGGGAAGGAGGCCAGGAACCAGATCAGCACCATCATCGCGAAGATGGTGGTGCCGGCGCGCTGCAGGAACATCTTGGCGCGGGTGTAGACGCCGATCGCGATGCTGCGCAGCCGCGGCATCTTGTAATCCGGCAGCTCGAGCATGAACGGCGCCGGCTGATAGTCCCGCATCAGGAAGAACTTGATCAGGAACGACATCAGAAGCGCGCTGCTGATCCCCGCCGCATAGAGCCCGAACATCACGAGGCCCTGCATGTTGATCAGGCCCCAGACCCTGGTCGGCGGGATGAAGGCCGAGATGATCAGCGTGTAGACCGGAATGCGCGCCGAGCAGGTCATCAACGGGGCGATCAGGATCGTGGTGAGGCGGTCGCGGCGGTTGTCGATCACGCGCGTCGCCATGATGCCGGGGATGGCGCAGGCGAAGCTGGAGAGCAGCGGGATGAAGGCGCGGCCATGCAGCCCGGCGCCGCCCATGATGCGGTCCATCAGGAACGCCGCACGGGCCATGTAGCCGAAATCTTCGAGCAGCAGGATGAACAGGAAGATGATGATGATCTGGGGCAGGAAGACGATGACGCTGCCGACGCCGGAGATCACCCCGTTCTGCAGGAAGCTCTGCAGCAGGCCTTCGGGAAGCTGGTCGTGAACCAGCTGGCCGAGCGCGTCGAAGGCCGCCGACAGCACCTGCATCAAGGGTTGGGCCCAGGCAAAGACGGCCTGAAACATCACGAAGAGGACGGCCAGCAGGATGAGCAGGCCCCCGACCGGGTGCAGGACGACGGCATCGATCCGTGCCGTCCAGGTATCGGGGCGTTCGGGCAGGCTGACGGTCGCGGCGATGATGCGGTCGGCCTCATGCTGGGTGGCGCGCAACTCGGGGACGGTGAGAGGGCGCCAGGTGTTGGCGCGATCACCCATGGCAGCCGCCTGGGCCAACAGCTGGTCGGTCAGCCGCAGCAGGTCATCGGTTCCTCCCTTGCGCACAGCGATCGAGGTGACGACGGGCACGCCCAGGGCCTGCGACAGCCCGGCGACGTCGACGGTCACGCCGCGCCGCTTGGCGATGTCGAACATGTTGAGGACGAGCGCGAGCGGACGGCCGGTGCTCTTGAGCTCGAGCAGAAGGCGGATCGTCAATCTGAGGTTGGTGGAATCGGCCACGCACAGCACGAGGTCCGGGAGGACCTCGCCGGTGGCACGTCCGAGCACGAAGTCGCGGGTGATCTCCTCGTCCGGACTGCGGCCCCGCAGCGAGTAGGTGCCCGGCAGGTCGACCAGCGAGACCTGGCGTCCTTGCGGGGTGACGAATGCGCCCTCTTTGCGCTCGACCGTGACCCCGGGATAATTGGCGACTTTCTGACGGCTTCCCGTCAGGGCGTTGAACAGCGAGGTCTTGCCGCTGTTGGGCGTACCCACCAGGGCCAGATGCAGCAAGGGGCTTTCCATGAGCGACGCTTTCCGCGCGGCCCTAGGCCACGATGACGGCCATTGCCTCGCGCCGGCGGACCGCGACGGTGATGTTGTCGACACGGACGGCGATCGGGTCGCGTCCGACGATCCCCTCATGCAGGATCTCGACCCGGGCGCCCTCGACGAAGCCCAGTTCGATCAGCCGGCTCTCCAGTTCGATGTCCGGGAGGGACGAGCTCGCTGCGCCGGCCGCAAGATGCTGGATCGTTCCGGTATAGCCCCGCCGGGCCAAGCCGAGTGGCAGCGACAGCCGTGTATCGCAGATTTTGCTCATAGCCTGTATTTTCAATCGCGTGCCAAGAGGTCAAGCGCGGCATGCGCAATGCCGCGTGATCTTAGAGCGATTTTAAACAGACTGGACGGGCCGCCGTCTGATCTGCCTCAAGGAGCGGCGACGGAAGCCGGATGCCGGCTGTCCACCACCGCCTTCGGCTCGCCCGCCGGGGAGGCGGCCGCGCGGCTCTTGAAGTGATCGAGCACGAACAGCCGGATTGCCGACGACAGGTTGCCCTGCTGGCGATTGCTGTCGATCTCTCCGACCAGTTCGGACAGGGTCATGTTCCGGAGACCCGAAATCTCCTTCATGCCATTCCAGAACGCCTCTTCGAGGCTGACGCTGGTCTTGTGACCTGCGACCACGATTGAACGTTTTACGACGGGCGACTTCATCACGCGTCCTCGCCATTGATACGATGTTGATCGAGTAATTCGTTTGCGCGTTTGTCGCGTTGTGCGTCAGTTGCGCGCTCCGACTTCGTCCTGCCGTGGCGAGCGCGGTTGCTTTCGGCGACCTTCGCTGCCTGATCGCGCTCTACGCGCTTTCTGAAGCGCTTCAAGTTGATGACGTCTCCCATGCTCGCTCCAATCATCTAAGACATCGAACTTCGCGAGGAGAGCTTGCGCGTTGCGCAGATCAGCCTAGGCATTATCCAGACAATCACGTCATCGCTCCCTGAAATTCTCGATGGCCATTCGCGTCGTTGCGAGCGGAGTTTGTATTCACCAAACGCAGCAGAACTTGTAGTCGAGAGTATCCTTTAGGGGTTAACAGCGAGAATTGCATCACCCCCCGTAGTACTACGGGACTACCGTCACGACCTTCCGGGCCTCGTCATCTTCTCGGGTTGCACGAGGCTGTCGAATTCGTCTTCAGACACGAAACCAAGCCTCAAAGCTTCCTCTTTCAGCGTCGTGCCGCGCTGGTGTGCTGATTTCGCGACCTTAGCGGCGTTATCGTAGCCGATCTTCGGCGCAAGCGCCGTGACCAGCATCAACGAACGCTCCATCAGCTCACGAATCCGCTTCTCATCGGCGCGAATTCCAGTCACGCAATGTTCGCTGAATGAACGTGCGGCATCGCCTAGTAATTGTATGGACTGCATCATGCAATGTGCGAGCAGTGGCTTGTAGACGTTTAGTTCGAAATGGCCCTGGCTGCCGCCCATCGTGATCGCCGTGTGATTGCCGAACACCTGGCAGCACACCATCGTCAGCGCTTCGCACTGCGTCGGGTTCACTTTTCCCGGCATGATTGAGGAGCCCGGCTCGTTCTCGGGCAGAATCAGTTCGCCCAATCCGGAGCGTGGTCCGGATCCGAGCAGGCGGATGTCGTTCGCGATCTTGAACAAGGCGGTGGCGGCTGCATTGATCGCGCCATGCGCGTAGACATAGGCGTCGTTGGAGGCGAGCGCCTCGAATTTGTTGGCAGCGCTGGTGAACGGAAGGCCGGTTATGTCGGCAACCTTCCTGGCGAACAGCTTTGCGAATTTGGGAGATGCGTTGAGGCCGGTGCCAACTGCGGTGCCACCCTGGGCCAGCGGCAGCAGATCACGCGCCGCTGTCTTGATCCTGGCGATTGCGCTCTCGACCTGCGCCGCGTAGCCGGAGAACTCCTGGCCAAGCGTGAGCGGCGTGGCGTCCTGGGTATGGGTGCGGCCGATCTTGACGATGCCCGCGAAGGCATCCTGCTTGGCGTGAAGCGCGGCGAGCAGCTCTGCCAATCCCGGGATCAGATGATCGTGGATCGCTCGCGCAGCTGCGATGTGCATCGCGGTTGGGAAGGAATCGTTCGATGACTGGCTCATGTTGACGTGATCGTTGGGGTGCACGGGCTTCTTGGCCCCGAGCTCGCCGCCCAGCAGCTCGCTGGCGCGATTGGCGATCACCTCGTTGAGGTTCATATTGGTCTGGGTGCCGGAGCCCGTCTGCCAGACGACGAGCGGGAAGTGATCGTCGAGATGGCCGTCGATCACCTCTTGCGCGGCGCGGGTGATGGCGTCGGCCAGACGCGGTTCGAGCAGCCCGAGCTCGCGGTTGGTCTCCGCCGCGGCCATCTTGACCAGCGCCAGCGCGTGCACGATCCCGATCGGCATCCGGTCGTGGCCGATGCGGAAGTTCTGCCGGCTCCGTTCGGTTTGCGCTCCCCAATAGCGATCGGCTGCGACCTCGATCGGGCCGAAGCTGTCGGTCTCGGTGCGCGTCGACGCGACGTGGGGTGGTTGAGTTGATTGTGTCATGGAGCATGCCCAAAAATTGGTCGTGAACCGGCAGCCGCCGGTTCACGCATGCTTCAATCTATGGCACCAACCGGCGTTCCGCGCGCGGCGAATGCGCCTACTTCTTGCGGAAGCGGTCGAGCCGGACGACTTCGGCGCCTTCGCCAGGCGCAGCCGGCGGGGTGGGCTTGTCTTCGCTTGCTCCGGCTGCCGGTACCGGGAGGGACGCCGGCACGGCGGAGAGGGTAGGCGACGCTGACTGACTGGGCGAAGGCGGCGTTTCGGCGATGGCCTCCGACGGCTCGAACTGAAGGCCGAATTGGACGGACGGATCGAAGAAGCTCTTGATCGCGTGGAACGGAACGATCAGCCGCTCGGGGATGCCACCGAACGACAGCCCGACCTCGAAACGATCCTCTGACACCACCAGATCCCAGAACTGGTGCTGCAGAATGATCGTCATCTCATCCGGATATTGCGCCAGGAGTCGCGGCGACAGCTTCACACCCTCGGCCTTGGACACGAAGGTGATGAAGAAATGATGCTCGCCGGGGAGCCCATGCGCGGCGGCGTCGGTCAGCACGCGGCGCAGCACCCCGCGCAGCGCGTCGCGCGCCAGCACATCGTATCGAATATGATCGGTCGCCATGATCGGTCCTGTTTCGTGATGGGCCGCGCCCCGCCCGTGTCGGGTCACCGCGCCCGGTGGGCAGCAGTTTGACCGACTCGTATTCTACATATGGTACCCCGGCTGGGCGCCAAGGTCAGCAGCCAAGCAGCGGCGCTGCGACATATGGGAACGCGCAGATGGCGACGGAAGTCCGGAAGACGAAGGAATGAGGGGGAGGGAGCAACAGTAAGGGAGCGCAAGTGAAAGTGGAGGCTTCTGTTGCCAGGTGCCTCCGAACCCCGCCTAACGGAGCTTAACCCGTTAGGACTTTAAGGTGGTCTTTCAAACTGCGTTACGCAGCCTGAGCAACCGGAGCAAAGTTGTCGTTGGCAACTATTGCAGTAGCCCGATAACGGCGGAACAATACCGGGAAAAAGCTCGCCCTTTACGCCCTCGTCGATCCTATTTCGCCCCCGCCAAAACCCGCCGAATGGCCGGGCTTTGGTGGAGGCGCCGGGTACCGCCCCCGGGTCCGAATGGTTTATTTCGACGGCGATTTATTTCCATAGCCGGCAAGCCGGCAGCCCCAATATAGGCCGGCTGTCGAGCGATTGACAGGGCCTTGGCGGTCGCAGCTGCCGACAAAAATGTGGGTGGGGGCAGGGAACCCGCCAATCGGCCTTGGCAGCCTCGATTTTGTCCCCCTAGAGTGGCCCATGCCCGCTGAAATTGCGCCGGTTGCCTCCGCTGCGGCCGGCATTGTCAAAGAACCGCCGAGCCTTCGCACGCTCTTCTTCGCATTCGCGAAAATGTCGCTTTCGGGGTTCGGCGGCGTGCTGGTGTTCGCCCGGAGGGCGATCGTCGAGGAACACCGCTGGATGACGGCGGAGGAATTCAACGAGACCTTCGCGCTCTGCCACTTCCTGCCCGGACCCAACATCGTCAACCTGTCGCTGGTCTTCGGCTCGCGGCTGCGCGGCATTGTCGGCGGGCTCGCAGCCTTTGCCGGTCTGCTTGGGCCGCCAATGCTGTTAGTGACCGGCTTGGCGGCCATTTACGGTCATTTCGGGCAGGTCGATGCGCTGAGAAGAGTGCTGGCCGGCGTGGCCTGCGTGGCCGTCGGCCTGCTGGCGTCGGCCGTGTTCCGCATGATGTCGCCGCTCCTGAAAAAGCGTGACGTGCTTGGACTGATGGTCATGCTCGCCGTTTTCGCCGCGATCGGGCTGGCCCGGCTGCCGCTTCCTGCGGTGTTGTTGGTGGCGGTGCCGCTCAGCCTCGCCGTCACCTATGCCAAGCTGTGGTGGGCGCGATGAGCGGGGACGACAATCCGCTGTTCCAGCTGTTCTGGACGTTCGCGCTGATTTCGTTGTTCGCGATCGGCGGCGCGAATGCCGCGATCCCCGAGCTGCACCGCATTGCGGTCGACGTTCGACAATGGATGACCGACAAGCAGTTCGCGGATGCCTTTGCGATCGCGCAATTGTCGCCAGGGCCCAACGTCCTGATCGTCACCTTGATCGGCTATTCCGTCGCAGGCGTCGCCGGTGCCGCGGTCGCAACCATCGCAATGTGCGGCCCGACGGCTGCGCTTGCCTATTTCGTCAGCCGCGGGCTGTCGAATGCGCGCTCTGCGCGCTGGCCTGGCGTGCTGCAGGCCTCGCTGGTCCCGCTCTCGATCGGGTTGATGGCCGCGAGCGCATGGATCCTCGTGCAGGCCTCGGACCGGACGTGGCCGGCATTCGTGCTCACCGGGATTGCTGCCATTGTTGCATCGATGACGCGGCTCAATCCGCTCTGGCTCCTGGCCGCAGGGGGCTGCCTTGGTTTTTCTGGCCTTCTCTAGGGAAAGTCGCTAGGCAAAAGAATACGGTTGGTTGGAGATTGCTCCAGACCTCCGAACGAGAACAATGGCGGCCATCAAGGCCGATCGGGGAGGACGAGGGACATGGCCGAGACCACGGGCCAGCTGTCGGATGGGACCGCCACGGTGCCGTCCGCACGCAACGTGACAGGCGCATTGATCGTTCTGTTCCTCGCCTTCGCGCCGCAACTCGTCGAACTCTCCATCTCGCTGGTCAGCCTGATTGCGACGCTATCGGCGCGTTCTCCGCTACAGGTCGTGTCGGCGCATGGCGCCGCCTTGGTC
>JBARNF010000568.1:0-2138 GCA_049802835.1 Bradyrhizobium sp. | reverse complement strand
CGACTTGCGGCCCTCAGGACCGCCTCCATTGCCGACCTGAAGGCCCATTGGCGCGATCTCTTCGAAACCGAGCCGCCGCCCTACAACCGGCGCTTCCTGGAACACCGGCTCGCCTACCGCATTCAGGAGCTGGCCTACGGTGGGCTCAAGCCCGAGACAGTGCGCCGCCTCCGCGACCTTGCCGAAGAACTCGACGGCGGCGACCCGAAGCGGCGGCGCCAGCCCGCCAAGGACCGGCCCATCTCCGGCACGCGGCTCATCCGCGAATACCAGGGGGTCGAGCACTGCGTGACGGTGCGCGACGACGGCTACGAGTACCAGGGCCGCCCCTACAAATCCTTGTCAGCCATCGCGCGTGCCATCACCGGCACGCGCTGGAACGGGCTCATCTTCTTCGGCCTGAAGAACCGGCGGGTGGCGCGATGAAGAAGCCGATCATTCGCAAGCTCCGCTGCGCGGTCTACACTCGAAAGTCCAGTGAAGAGGGATTGGAGCAGGAGTTCAACTCACTCGACGCACAGCGCGAGGCCTGCGAAGCATATATCGCGAGCCAAAAGCCCGAGGGCTGGGTGCTGGTGCCCGACCACTATGACGACGGCGGGATCTCCGGGGCGACGTTGGAACGCCCGGCGCTGCAGCGCCTGCTGGCTGACATCGAGGCCCACCGGGTCGACGTGATCGTGGTTTACAAAATCGATCGGCTCAGCCGCGCATTGATGGATTTCGCCAAGCTCGTCGAAATCTTCGATCGCAACAACGTCACCTTCGTCAGCGTCACGCAGGCGTTCAATACCACGACTTCGATGGGACGGCTGACGCTCAATATCCTGCTCTCCTTCGCGCAGTTCGAACGTGAGGTGATCGGCGAGCGCATTCGCGACAAGTTCGCCGCCTCACGCAAGAAGGGCATGTGGATGGGTGGGTTCGTGCCGCTCGGCTACGAGGTGAAGGAGCGGAAGCTCCTGGTGAACCCGGCCGAGGCTGAGAAGGTTCAAATGATCTTCGAGCGATTCGCGAAGGTCGGCTCGGCGACCACACTGGTGCGGGACCTGCGCGCGGAAGGGGTCACCGGAAAACAGGGCAAGCTCGTCGATAAGGGCTACGTCTACAAGCTCCTGAACAACCGCGTCTACATCGGCCAGGCGGTGCACAAAGGGACCGCATATCGCGGCGAGCACAAGGCCATAATCAGCCCAGCGCTCTGGGACAAAGTCCACACCATCCTCGCCGAGGGCCCACGTCGGCGTGCGGCCCGGACGCGGGCACAGACGCCCGCGTTGCTGAAGGGCTTGATCTTCGGGCCGACTGGGCGGGCGATGACGCCCACGCACACGCGGCGCGGCGGTAAGCTCTACCGCTACTACGTCTCCACAGATGCGCTGAAACGCGACGCCGAGGCCTGCCTGGTGCGCCGCATCCCTGCAGCAGAAATCGAGAGCGCCGTGATCGATCAGGTGCGCGGAATTTTGCGCTCCCCCGAGATCATCGTCCGCACGTGGCGCGTCGCGCGCCAATCCATCGAGGGTCTGACTGAGGCCGACGTACGGGAGGCGCTGAAACGGCTCGATCCCCTCTGGGATGAACTGTTCCCGGCCGAGCAGACCCGCATCGTGCAGTTGATCGTCGAGCGCGTCGACATCGGCACCGAAGGCGCAGATATCCGCATGCGTACGCAGGGACTGACGAGCCTCGTCGCAGATTTGAGCACGATCCAGCCGGAGAAGCGGAGGGC
Organism: Bradyrhizobium sp.; assembly: GCA_049802835.1. Classification (GTDB taxonomy): domain Bacteria; phylum Pseudomonadota; class Alphaproteobacteria; order Rhizobiales; family Xanthobacteraceae; genus Bradyrhizobium. The sequence continues at coordinate 406 of JBARNF010000568.1, read as the reverse complement.
AGCATGATCGGCAAGCCAAAGGTCGTGGACGACGGCCGGACAGTTACAGTGAGGGTGGCGATTTCGATCCGGCGACGGGGTGGCCGGAAACTCGTCCTCGCACCCGAAGGCAGCAACCTCACCACGACGCCCGTCTGCCGTCACGTCGACAACACCATGGTCAAGGCGATCGCCCGGGCGTTCCGCTGGCGCGAAATGCTGGAGAGCGGCGAATACGCTACCATTCGCGAGATCGCGAACGCCGAGAAAATCAACGAGTCCTACGTCGGTCGCGGGCTGCGGCTAACCCTGGCGCCGGACATCGTTGAAGTGATCTTGGGTGGACGGCAACCGGCGGAGCTGCAGCTGGAAAAATTGTTGCGGTCGTTCTCGGTATTGTGGCGGGATCAAAGCAATGCCATCAGCA
>JBARNF010000567.1:0-5817 GCA_049802835.1 Bradyrhizobium sp. | reverse complement strand
GCGCCTGCGTGTCCGGCGTCGTGATGTTGTAGCCGAGCGCCTCCAGCACAACGAGGTCGATCGGCGACAACATCTGCGAGGTGGTCGGATTGTAGAACTCGTTCAGCGGATCGTTGGCGCCCTGGATGCCGGTGTTGAGGAAATCGGCGGGATCGGACATCTGGCCGTAATCGGCGATCTTGGTGAGCCCGCCGTCGAGCGAGAAATAGGCGGGTGGCGCCGAGCTCAGGCTGTTGTTGATCAGATTGTGGCCCGGACGGGTGAAATCGAACAGGTCGAAGATGTCGAGAATCCCCGGCGACGGCACGCGTCCCAGCGCATGCGACAGTTCGTGCAGCGCGACGCCGACCAGCGACTGGGTCGGAATGTCGGTGTTGAAGACGGCGAAGCCGTCCTCCGCGGTGGTGTTGTTCGGGTCGATCAGGCCGAGCACCTTGGCCTGCGCGTTGGCGACGAAGACCTGGGAGTGCCCCTGGACCTTGCTGCCGGCCGGCAGATTGTCGAACACCGTGTCGCCGGCCGCGGCGTGATCGACCAGGTCGGTCTTGAGCTGCCTGTAGTTGGCGAGCACGCCGTTGCTGACATTGGCGCCGGCGCCGCCGCCGGTGCCGGCAAAATCGATCGCCAGATTGACCGTGGCCTGGTCGGTGATCGCCGAGGACAGGATGGCCGCGGCCTGCTCGACGCCGGCGCGGAAGCTCGCGGGGGCGGCAGCGGCAGCGGCATCGAAGGTGAGATTGAAGGTGAGTCCGCCGGTGTGCACCGACACCGTCTCCGAGCCGTCGGCATGCACCACCGGATCCGACACGGCGCCGGGCGGCAGCACGAACGGCGTCGCGGCTGCAGCCGGGGCGGTCGTCGTCTTCCCCGCTGCGGCCGGATCGGGCGCCATCAGGGCATCGGAGCTCAAGCCGAGTTGGCCGTAGGTCAGCATGGTCATGGGACGGACTCCTCCCCCGTTGCCTTCGCATACGCTATTGCGAGGCACTCGCAATATCTGGACCGTCGCCTGGAAATGCGTGAGAAGTCTGACGGTGCCGGACCGTCTTCGGGGCAAGCCGCGCCACGGTTGGGGCCTGCCGGCCGGATGCGTGATGGCGCTGGCCCGCCATACCGTTGCCGATCTGGTCGCGCGCTGCAGATGGAGGCAATCTGCCGGCGCATCTCCCCACGTCGTCCCGCCTCCTCAAATCGAGAGCCTCCGATGAAACTCCGTCAGCTCGGCCGTTCCGGCCTCTCCGTTCCGCCCCTCTGCTTCGGCTGCAACGTGTTCGGCTGGACCGTCGACGAGGCCGCCTCGTTCCGCCTGCTCGACAAGGTGCTGGACACAGGGCTGACGTTCCTCGACACCGCCGACGTCTATTCGCGCTGGGTGCCGGGCCACAGTGGCGGCGAGTCCGAGACCATCATCGGCAAATGGATGAAGGCCCGCGGCAACCGCGATCGCGTCATCGTCGCCACCAAGGTCGGCATGGACATGGGTGACGGCAAGGTCGGGCTGAGGGCCGACTATATCGCGCGCGCGGTGGAGGACAGCCTGCGCCGGCTGCAGACCGACGTCATCGATCTCTATCAGTCGCACAAGGACGACGAGGCGACGCCGCAGGAGGAGACGCTCGCGGCGTATGACAGACTGATCAAGGCCGGCAAGATCAGGGTCATCGGGGCCTCGAACTTCTCTGCCGAGCGGCTGCAGGCCGCGCTCGACATTGCCAAGGCCAACAACCTGCCGCGCTATGAAAGCCTGCAGCCGGAATACAGCCTCGCCGAGCGATCGTCCTACGAGGGCGCGCTGCAGCGTGTGTGCGAAGCCAACGGCGTCGGCGTCATCACCTTCTTCTCGCTCGCCGCCGGATTCCTCACCGGCAAGTATCGCTCCGAGGCCGACTACGGCAAGAGCCCCCGTGGTGCGCGCGGCATTCCGAAATACATGAATGAGCGTGGCATGCGCATCCTCGCCGGCCTCGATGCGGTGGCCAAGGAGACCGGCGCCGAGCCTGCTTCGATCGCGCTGGCCTGGCTGCTCGCCAAGCCCTCGGTCACCGCGCCGATCGCCAGCGCCACCAAGCCGGAGCATGTCGACACGCTGGTTGCAGCGACGCAGCTTGCGCTGACGGCGGATCAGGTCGCACGGCTCGACGCGGCGAGCGCGTGAGCTGATCCATTGTCTCCGCCCTCATTCCAGGGCGCGCGATATCACGCAGGGATCGATCGCGCGCTCAAGCTGCAGTGCCCGGGCGAGACAATTTCGAGCAGCATCTCACCGCAATTCCAGCACAGACATGGAGCCGCTTGGGCCGTTTTGCAGCGTCCTGCGCAATCGCCACGCCGAGGCCAAAATTCGGCCCGGATCGAACTGCTAAGTTCACTACCAATTTAGAATGAGTCGAAGGAAGCGTTCGGTGGATCGTGTGGCGCGCGTAGCTGTTTGCGCACTCGTCTTGTCAATCATCTCGTCATTCCTCCTGGTGTGCGGCGGCGCTGCACAAGCGCAGCAACCGCAGCAGCGCGCGCCCGCGACCGGAGGCCCGGTGGGCAACCTGCCCGACCGCGAAGCGCTGAACTCCGGAACGGTGACCGTGATCACCGCGCCGATCGGCGGCCCGATGTCGGTGATGGGCTCCGACATGGCGGCGGTGCTCGATCAGGGCGAGAGTTTGCGCGTGCTGCCGATCCTCGGCAAGGGCTCGGCGCAGAACCTCGTCGACATCATCATGTTGAAGAACATCGACATGGGCTTCGTCGCCACCGACGCGCTGGAGTTCGTGAAGACGGAGTACAACATTCCGGACATCGCCCAGCGCGTGCGCTACATCGCCCAGCTGTTCCACAACGACGTCCACATCGTCGCGCGGCGCGAGATCCGCTCGCTGCAGGACCTCAACGGCAAGCGCGTGTTCGCGGAAAGCTCGATCGGCCTGCCGGCGGCGCAGACGATCTTCCGGCGCCTCGGCATCCGGGCCGACATCGACTCGCAGACCGATCCGACCGGCGGCCTGCAGAAGCTGATCGACGGCCAGGGCGATGCGTGGATCGCCTCGGTGTCGAAGGACGCGCCGATCATCAAGGGCATCAGGAACGACGGCGGTCGGCTGCATCTCCTGGACATTCCCTATGACCGGGCGCTGCAGGACATCTATCTGCCGTCGTCGTTCTCGTCCGAGGAATATCCGAACCTGGTGCCGCCGGGCCCCAAGGTCGACACGGTGGCCGCTCCGACCGTGCTGATGGTCTACAACTGGCCGGAGCAGAGCGAGCGCTACCGGCGCACGGCGCGGTTCGTGAATGCGCTGTTCGACAAGATCCAGGTGCTGCAGTCGCCGCCGCGACATCCGAAATGGCGCGACACCGTGCTGTCGGCGCCGGTGCAGGGACTGGTCCGCTTCAAGGCGGCGCAGGAATGGCTCGACGGCGCGAGCCGCGTGCAATCGCCGGGGCAGGAGGGCACGCCGGCGGAATTCCGCAAGTTTCTCGACGATCGCAAGGCGCAGGCGCGGATGTCGCCGAACGAGGCGGCGAAGCTCTACAACGACTTTCTGAAATGGCAACGCACCAAGGAGCCGCGCTGAAGCGCGCGGGAACGTCCGAGCGTCGCAGGCCAGAACTAACTCATCGCCAGAACTCATCGCTCCGAGCGCGGGAGCCCTGCCGTTTCGGCTCCGCGCCGAACGGCAGGCACAGGGCCACCGCACGCGACCGATCGGGCAGTTTCCTAGTGCGCGGCACGCGCGAAGCGCAGTTCGACGGTGGTGCCACCGCCCGAGGTCTCGCGAAGCCCGAGATGGCCATGATGCGCAGCCATCACCTGAGACACGATCGATAGTCCCAATCCCATCCCCTCGCCCCGGGCGTGTCCGCGTTCGAACGGTTGCTGCAGGCGTTCGAACTGATCCGACTGCAGGCCCGGTCCGGCGTCGATCACGCTGAGACTGGCTGCGGCGTCGACGGCGACGAGAATGGGACCATCTGCCCCGGCATGCATGACGGCGTTCCGGATCAGGTTCGAAAGCGCGACCGCGATCGCCGGCTCCGACCCCCGGATCCACACCGGCGACTCAGGTCCGTTGAAGCCGATCTCGCCCCCCGCCTTGAGCGCCATCGGCACATGCTCGGCCGTCACCCGACGGGCCAGCGCGACCAGATCGATGTCGACGACTTCGGCCGGCTCCATCGAAATGCGTGCCAACTGCAGCAGCATGGTGACGATCGCCGATAATTTCTGGTTCTCGGCAACGAGCCGGGTGCGCAGGCCGGCATCCTGGACCGACTCGAGCATGGTCCTCGCATTGGTCAGCGGGGTCCGCAGTTCATGCGCGGCGTTGGACAGAAAGTTGCGCTGGGCTTCGGCGGCGGAATCGATGCGCGACAATGCGCGATTGAACGCCGTGACCAGCGGCAGCAATTCAGCGGGCGCGTTCCATTCGGGCAGCCGGCGGCCATCCGGCACGCCGTCGATCATCTCTGCGGCGATCGCAACGGCGCGAACCGGACGCGCGATCAGCGTCGGCACGAACACCAGGGCTGCGAACACCGTCACCAGCAGCACGAGAATGATGGGAAGCGCGACGAAGGTCGCGTCGGTGAGCGTGCCCAGCATGAGCTGCGTCGACGTATAGGCGACGCCGCCGGTTTCAATCAGGATCTCGCCGACGGGCGTATTCCGGACAGCCGTCATCCGCTTCAGGCGTCTGGTCTCGCCGTCGATCGCATAGGCGACGAAACTGGTGCCCTCCTGCCCCACCGACGGCTTGTGCGGGCGCCATTTCGGGATCTGCCCATAACTGACCTCGCCGCTCTTGTCCGACAAGACGTACCAGAATGTCGGAAAATCCTGGATGATCTTGTCGAGGCGTGGCGTCTGCTTGACGAGCAGCTGGCCCCGCGCATCCCGGGTGACCGCCTCTTTCAACGCATCGGCGACGTCCGCGGCTCCCCACGTGCCATCATCGTCGCCGCCGAATTTGATCAGCAGCGCAGCGGCGCAGATCAGCATGATCGTTGTGACGACCCCGATCAGCGTCGCGGAGAGCACCGTGATGGAGCGGCGCATCCCCCTGAGCTTCTGCCACCTCAATCGCATCACTCGCCGCTCAGGAGATAGCCGAGGCCGCGGACCGGCCTGATCGCGGCCTTGCAGTTCGCTTCGCGCAGGCGGCGGCGCAGCCGCGAGACGTGGGCCTCGATGGCGTTCGACTGGATCTCGTCCTCGAAGCCGTAGGCTGCGGATTCGAGCGTCTCGCGCAGGACCACCCGCCCGCTGCGACGAACCAGCGCCTCGAGGATTGCCAGCTCCCGCCGCGGCACGACGATCGGCTTGTTGTCGACGCAAACGGCGCGATTGACGATGTCGTAGCTCAGATTGGCAATGGAAACCTCAGCGCCGCGGTCGAGGAACAGGCGCCGCAGCACCGCTCTGGCGCGCGCGACCAGCTCGATCGGCTCGAACGGCTTGGCGACGTAATCGTCCGCGCCTTCGTCGAGCGCACGCGCGATGTCGAGCGGATCGTCGAGGGCCGTCAACACCACCGTTGCCGGGGTTGGCTTCTGTTGCCGCAGGTCCGACAGCAGCGCCAGTCCGTCGCCGTCGGGAAGACCACGGTCGATCACGACCAGCTCGAAATTGCGCACGGCGATCGCCGCCCGCCCCTCGTCGAGCGTGGTGACGATATCGGACGAGCCGAAGGCCGTCGCGAGTGCATCCCGCAGCCAGATCCCGAGCTGGGGGTCATCCTCAACGACCAGAACTCGCACGCCAGTCTCCTGCATCATTTGCGATCGCTGTTCCAATGATTACGGACGGATTACAATAGGATTACG
>JBARNF010000566.1:0-2120 GCA_049802835.1 Bradyrhizobium sp. | reverse complement strand
TGGCGACGTCGGCCTCGAACGTGTCGGTGGTGGTGGCGACGCGCCCTCCCCGGATGATCAGGTCATAGGCGGGTTCGGTCATCGCGATCTCCTCGTCAGTTCTGCCATGTGGAACACCGCTCCGTTGCGGCGCGCCGTTGCATCGGGCCATGATGGCATCATCGGCACCATTGCGTCATCTGTGGCATAGTGGTTGCCTGTCACGCGCCGTCAACACTGAAGAAGCAGGTCCCTCCCATGTCCCGCCCGCGCATCACCGTGATCAATCCGAACTCCAACCAGGTGGTCACCGACGGCTTGGCTGCGGCGTTGAGGCCACTGATGTTTGCAGAAGGTCCGGAGATCGTCTGCGAGACCTTGAAGGAAGGGCCATTTGGCGTCGAGAGCCAGAAGGATGCCGACAGCGTCACGCTGCCGCTGCGGCGCTTTGTCGAAGGCGACAATGCGTCGAGCGCCTTCGTGATCGCCTGCTACAGCGACCCCGGCCTGCATGTCTGCCGCGAGGCGACGACGCGCCCCGTGCTCGGCATCGCCGAATGCGGCGTGCTGACCGCGCTAACCAGGGCCGACACGTTCGGGGTGATCGCGATCGCACAGCGCTCGATCCGCCGCCATATCCGCTATCTCCGTCAGATGGGACTGATGGACCGGCTCGCCGCCGAGCGGCCGCTCGACATGACCGTGGCGGAGACGGCGTCCGGCGAAGGCACGCTGGCGAAGATGATCGCCGTCGGCCGCGCGCTCAAGGACGAGGATGGTGCCGGCGCTATCGTCATGGGCTGCGCCGGCATGGCGCGGCATCGGAAGAGTCTGGAGGATGCGCTCGGCATTCCCGTAATCGATCCGACCCAGGCCGCGGTGGCGATGGCGCTGGGGGCAGTGGCGTTCGCCAACTAAGCTCGCTTGTTGTTGATGTACGCTCGCGCGGCTTGCTCAGTGCACCTCGCCCCGCTTGCGGGGAGAGGTCGGATTGCATCGCGAGATGCAATCCGGGTGAGGGGGTACAGGTCTCACCACGAACACTCCCGGTGCGTCTGCCCCTCACCCCAACCCTCTCCCCGTGAAGAACGGGGAGAGGGAGCGCAGCGTGGTCGGCGCGAGAGCTTTCACCGAAAACTTATAGCGTTCTAGAGTTCCGGCGGCACTGCGCCGGTGCGGCTGGTGATCAGCCCATAATGCTCGATCCGCCGATGCCGGGCGAAATCGAAGATCGTCTCCTTGCCGAACCTGGTCGCATCGAGATCGCACGGCACGACCAGCACCTCGTCGCCCTCGGTCTTGGCTTCCGCGACGATCTCGCCATCGGGATTGACGATCAGGCTGCCGCCGATCAAGGGATGGCCGTCCTCGACGCCGGCCTTGGCCACCGCCACGACCCAGCACGAATTCTGATAGGCGCCGGCCTGCGCCGACAGGCGGTTGTGGAACAGCCGCCGCTCCGGTCCCTCGGCGTTCTTCAGTGAGTTGACCGACGGCGTGTTGTAGCCGATCAGCACCATCTCGACGTCCTGCAGGCCCATCACGCGATAGGTCTCCGGCCAGCGGCGATCGTTGCAGATCGCCATGCCGATGATGCCGCCGAGATTGCGCCACACCGGAAAGCCGAGATCGCCCGGCTCGAAATAGCGCTTCTCCAGATGCTGGTGCGAGCGCCCGGTATCGTATTCGACATGCCCCGGCAGATGCACCTTGCGGTATTTGCCGACGATGTTGCCGTCCCGATCGGTGAGAATGGCCGTGTTGAAATGATGACCATCCGGCGTCAGCTCGGCGTAGCCGAAGTTCATCGCCATCTGGTGCTGCCGGGCGCGATCGAACAGCGGCTGCGTGGCTGCGTTCGGCATCATCAGCTCGAACCAGGTGTCGACCTCGGCCTGATCCTCCATGTACCAGCGCGGAAAAAAGGTGGTTAGCGCCAGCTCGGGATAGACGATGAGATCGGCGCCCTTGCGCTTGGCCTCGTCCATCAGCGCGATCATGCGCGCGACGACCGCCTCGCGGCTGTCGGCGCGCTGGATCGACCCCATCTGTGCCGCAGCGACATTGATCACACGCATGGTGGTGCTCCACATTGAGTCCGTAGGGTGGGCAAAGCGACGTCTTGCTCGGTAGATCGACGA
>JBARNF010000565.1:0-4095 GCA_049802835.1 Bradyrhizobium sp. | reverse complement strand
GGCCTGGGAGCCGCAGGCTGTGCAGCGCGCGGTGATGCAGCGGCCGGACGCGGCTCACGCTCGCGTGGCGTCTTGCCGCGGCTGCGACGCGCCCCGTCACGCGGACGACGTTCATGCGCGTCCTCATCGCGTGGGGCGTCATGCACCTCGTAGTCGCCCTCGATCGTCGGGATGCTCTGGCCGATCAGCTTTTCGATCGCGGTGACTGACTTCTGATCGGCCGGAGCGACGATCGAAATGGCAGTCCCGGCACGGCCGGCGCGACCGGTGCGGCCGATGCGGTGGACGTAGTCGTCGGAGTGATGCGGTACGTCGAAATTGAAGACGTGGCTGACTTCGGGAATGTCCAATCCGCGCGCTGCGACGTCGGAAGCCACCAGCAGCGGCAACTCACCCTTGCGGAACTGATCGAGCGCGGCCGTGCGCGCCGACTGGTCCATGTCGCCATGCAGCGCACCGACACTGAAGCCGTGCTTCTGCAGCGACTTGTGAACGACGGCGACGTCGCGCTTGCGGTTGCAGAAGATGATCGCGTTCTTGAGGTCTTTGGCCTCGCGCAGCAGCTTACGCAGCACGTCGCGCTTCTGATGCGCCTCGCGGCCGGATGGCACCTGGAACTGGGTGATGTTGACGGCGGTGGTCGCCGGTTTGGACACCTCGACCTTCTGCGGATTGTGCAGGAAGGCCTCGGTGATGCGCCGGATCTCCGGCGGCATGGTTGCGGTGAAGAACAGGGTCTGGCGCGTGAACGGGACGAGCTTGCAGATCCGCTCGATGTCGGGGATGAAACCCATGTCGAGCATGCGGTCGGCTTCGTCGATGACCAGGAGCTCGACACCGGTGAGCAGCAGGCCGCCGCGTTCGGTATGGTCGAGCAGGCGGCCTGGCGTCGCGATCAGAACGTCGACGCCGCGGGTCAGCTTGGTGTCCTGATCGCCGAAGGAGACGCCGCCAATGAGCAGCGCGACATTGAGCTTCTGGCCGGCACCGTAGCGATCAAAGTTCTCTTTGACCTGGGCCGCCAGTTCGCGCGTCGGCTCGAGAATCAGGGTGCGGGGCATACGAGCCCGGGCGCGGCCCTTCTCCAGGATGGTCAGCATCGGAAGGACAAAAGCGGCCGTCTTGCCGGTGCCGGTCTGGGCGATGCCGAGCACGTCGCGACGTGCCAGAACATGAGGAATCGCCTGCTCCTGAATGGGGGTAGGGATGGTGTAACCGGTAGCCGCAACTGCAGCCAACACCTTGTCGGACAAGCCGAGATTGGAAAATGACATCGAGCCTCTGTGTCACGCGCCTATATAGGCGACGGGGCCTCTGTTCGACGCCGCCGTTAGGAATCGAGGGGTAAAAGGCTGTGGTCGCGTTCAACCCCGAAACGGCATGCTTTAGAAAGCTGGGGGTTCTCTAACGGACGCTGACCCGCGGCCAGTGCTTGGTAGAATCGAGTAGCGTTTCCAAGCCGCGATAGGCAGAAAATAGGGTCAAATCACCCAAAGTCAATGGACGTGGCGGTTGAAGTTCCGAAAAAGCTTAACGTTTTTGCATTATTTGCAGGCAACTCGTCGCAGAGCCGTCGCATTTCGGACAGCCCGAACGCCCACATGGCTGGTCCCGGCAGGAGCGTCCCGTCGAATTGTCGTCGGAATTGTGGCCTGTCGTCGGACGCCTCAGCGGGGTGCAACCAGGCGCAAACGCCTTGCGTGAACCCGCGGCCCGACGAGGCCGACTATCGCAGGACTGGTCGGTGATGGGCGACGGCTTCACGGATGCAGCAGAGCAAGGGCGGATCATGACATCGATGCGGATATGGTTGGCAGGCGGACTGGCCATCCTGGTGATGTTGTTGGCGCCGGCGGCTCATGCTGAGAAGCGCGTTGCGCTCGTCGTCGGCAACAATGACTACAAATACGTTCCCAAGCTTCAGAAGGCCGTGAACGATGCCCGCACCATGGGCGATACGCTGAAGCAACTCGGCTTCAGCGTGATGGTCGCCGAAAACCTCAACCGCCAGCAATTCAGTCAGACCTTGCTCGCCTTCGACAACGCGGTCGAGCCCGGCGACACCGCCTTCTTCTTCTATGCAGGCCATGGCTTCGAGATCGCGGGCCAGAATTTCCTGCTGCCGACCGACGTGCCGGCCGCGATCGAAGGACAGGAAGAGCTGGTGCGCGACGCCTCGATTCTCGCCGATCGCGTCATCGAGCGGCTGCAGAACAAGAAGGCGCGGACCTCGATCCTGGTATTCGATGCCTGCCGCAACAATCCATTCGAGCGCGCGGGCACGCGTGCGGTGGCCGGTGGCGGCGGCCTCGCGCCGATGACCCAGTTGCCCGAAGGCGTCTTCTCGGTCTTCTCGGCGGGCCCGCGGCAGACTGCGCTCGACCGGCTGTCGAATGAGGACGCCAACCCCAACTCCGTGTTCACGCGCACCTTCGCCAAGGAGCTGACGCAGCCCGGCGTCAACCTGGTGCAGGTCGCACAGCGCACGCGGCGCCTGGTCAGCGAACTCGCCGAGACCGTCCGTCACAAGCAGATCCCGGTCTATTTCGATCAGATGGTCGATGACGTCTTTCTCAACGGCATGACCAAACCATCGGCCGAGGCAGCCAAGCCCTCCGATCCGCCGCCTGCAAAACTCGCCGCGCTTCCGCCGGTCTCCGCCCCGCGCATCCCGCCCGCCAACGAGACGCTGAACGCGCCGATTGCGATGTTCTCGCGCCACAATGGCGGCTGGACCGTCACGTTCTCGATCGCCGATCCGACGCTCGGTATTTCCTGGCGCATGGGCGATGTCGGAGATTTCCGCGAGACCGGCTTCATGGACGTGCTCGATCCGCGCACCCGCAAGCGCATGCCCAATCCCTCGATCCAGCTGCCGGCCGATGCGCCGGCCGGCACCATCCAGCTGCGCTACGTCGATGCGGGCGGCGAGATGCAGGGCCCGTTTCCGATCAGGTTCGAGCCCGAGGCCGCGCTGGTCCGCGACCAGCGCAAGATCCTCGACATGACCGCGACCAGCTGGCTGTCATTCCGCGAGTTCAACGGCCTGCTCGTCTACTACACGCATCTGATGTCGTACCGCTGCGCGATTCGCGAGGTGCGCATCGGCATCGATACGGCCGTCCCCGACAAGCTGCTGAACATGCCGGGCTGCGACATGCGCGATCCGATTTCGATTCCGTCCAACGCCACGCCCTATCTCAAGCTGCCGCCGGCGACCCAGTTCATCTCGGTCGAGCTGACCTATCGCGACGGCAGCGTGTCGGAGATCAAGAGTTTTCGGCGCTGACGGAGCAGGGCGGGCTGACTTCGATGCGACCGGCGGTCGATGCGGAGACGCACGAGCCCCGGCAGAGCGACGTCAGCAGGTGCCCTGCCAGATCATCACCAGGCCGAGCGCGCCCATGCCGACGCCATAGCCGGCCCATTGCAGCTGGTTGATCATGAAGCTCGCACGCGGCCAAGGCACCACACCAGTGCCCTGACCGACCCAGAGCAGGCCGATGGCGAGCACAAGCAGGCCGCCGATCATCAAGAATCTCCGCATGCCCGTTCTCTCCCTCGTCGACCGGCTTCACAGCATCGGAGACGCCGCTGCCGTCTTTTTTGTGGAGAGCAGGGTAGCGGGCAGAAGCCGCGATGGCCAGAGTTGGAACTTCGCGACCGAAAACAAAAAGCCCCGGTTCAACCGGGGCTTTTCGCAGAAAATCTTGAGAATGCCGAGTGGGGACTGCTCAGTACTTGACCACCGGGCCGGTCCAGTTGAAGCGGTAGACCAGCGAGGTGCTGATGGTCTGCACCCAGGGCTTGAAGGTGACGGAGTCGGTGCTCAGAGCGTTGGTACCATCGAAGCGCACGGCAATATCGCTCTTGTTATAGAAGGCCGTGCGATATTCCGTCTTCATGAACCAGCCCGGGGCCGAGATACCGAAGATGTTCAGATTGTTTTCGACACCACCGCCGATGAACCAGCCATTGCGATTGAAGGAGTCGGTGTGGAAGCCCGACGCTGCGCCAGTGAAGACCGAGTTCAGAGTGGTGCCCGACCAGTGCGATCCGGAATAACCACCGTTGACGTAGGACAGGACATTCGGG
>JBARNF010000564.1:0-2966 GCA_049802835.1 Bradyrhizobium sp. | reverse complement strand
ATCTTTCGCTGTGCGTCAGTCCGGATACCACAGAGATATGACGGCTGTTCGATGCCGCCGTTCGCAGCTGTTCTCCTCGCACCCTGCATCGCGACTGAGCGTCAATTGGTCAGGGCGCGGCAGCGATGGCGCCTTCGGAACCGGCCTCGTGCGGAGAGCGCCATGTCGACAGTTCCGCAAGCTCGGCTTCAGGCCGTCGCGCAACGATTTCACCTCGCCCCAGATAAACGCAGCCGGCATTGCCGTCGATCGTGATCCAGTCACCCGGGGAAATGACGGTGTCACCAATACGCGCCTGACGTGCTTCATCATCGATCCGGATGGCGGCGCAGCCGACCACGCACGGCTTGCCCATTTGACGGGCGACGAGAGAGGCATGGGCCGTGCGGGCCCCCACGGCCGTCGCGATCCCGGAGGCCGCGGCAAAGCCGGCGACGTCAGCGGTGCTGGTATCATGACGTATCAGAATCACCGGATCACCTGCGCCTGCGAGCCGTTCCGCGGAAGCGCTGTCGAAAGCCGCTCGCCCCGTTGCGACACCGCCCGATGCCGCGACGCCCGCCGCTGCGGGCTGGCCAGTCGAAACGAGCGAAGTTTCCGTGAGCGCGTCCAGGTCGATCCCCTGCATTCTTGCGAGTGCCTCGTCCCGCGTGACCAACCCCTCATGCACCAGGTCGACCGCGATGCGCAGCGCAGCGCGCGGCGTACGCTTGGCTGCTCGCGTCTGCAGGATCCACAACCGGCCCTCCTCGATCGTGAACTCGATGTCCTGCACATCCCGAAATTCTCGCTCCAGCCGCTTCAGAGTTGCACGCAACTGCTGCGCCACATCCGGCAACGCCCGGGACAGAGCGGCCTCCGTCTCCGGCGTCCTTCGGCCGGACACGACGTCCTCGCCTTGCGAATCGAACAAAACGTCGATGACCGGCTCGTCCGCTCCCGTCGAGGGATCGCGCGAGAATGCGACGCCCGCACCCGACGACGTGCCGCCATTGCCGAAGACCATGGCCTGCACCGTGACCGCCGTGCCCTTTAATTGTTCCAGACCTTCGAGCCGACGGTAGGTCCGCGCCCGCTCGCTGGTCCAGGATCGATAGACGGCCAGCGCGGCGCGTTCCAGCTGGACCGCGGCATCTTCGAGCCATCCGTCATCGTCGGAATCTTCCAGGAGCCTGCGTTCCTCGGAGGCCAGCCGCTCGAGCGCCTCGCTGTCCAGCTCGCGCTCGTTGGCGACGCCCTCTGCGGCAATCATCTGGCTCAGGCGCTCGGCGAGGGGCGCGGGATCGCTTCCGATGACCGTTTCAGCGTAGCTCTCGAGCAGGCGCCGCCGGCAGTCCCAGGCCAGCCGGGGCCGTCCGGCTGCACGGACCAGACCGCGCACGGCGCGTGACGTGCAGCCGACGTTGAGAACAGTATCCAGCATGCCCGGCATCGACCGCGCCGCGCCGGACCTGACCGAAACCAGCAGCGGATTGCGCGAGCAGCCGAACGATTTTCCAGTCGCCTGCTCGAGGAACGCGATGCCTTCCTTCAATCCGTCAACGAGCTGGCGCGTCGCGTGGCTCCGTCCGGCGACCACGTCAGCACCGAGCCGCACCGGCAGCACGAAGGCGGGCGGCACCGGCAGGTTCAGCGCCGCCATGCGTGCAAGATTCGCTGCCTTCGCGCCGACCTCTTCGGCGCCGGGCAGCTCGCGCCCGCCGTCCCCAATCCGTACAATCATCATCACGTCATCCCTCAGGCCGAGAGGTCACTCATCGTGTAGCGCCGCAATAGGTGTCCAAAGCTCGCCAGGCAGTCGGTCGCACGCTCGATCGCCCGCGCAAGCTCCAGAGCGCCCAGAGAAGCTGCCAGATCGAAGCCGCCGGAAAACACGGTCGCGGTGATCTCGCGTTCTTTGGCGTCCGCCTGATGCTCCGCATCCATCAGCCGGGCGACCGCGGCCAACGCATCTTCCGAATCCGCGCGGCGGCCTTCCTGGACCTCGGCTGCGGCGGCGAGGCCAGACGCGGCGTGCTCGGTCGCAGTCACCGTCATCGAGGCGAGTGCCCCCAGCGCGGATCTGATCTCAGGCTTCATCGGGCGGGGCGTGAGAGAGGCTATGAACGCGGCCTGCTCCAATTCATCGACCGTCTGCTCGATCCGGTCGACTAGGTCGCCGATCACCGGCCGCGCATTGAGCCGCGCGATTTCCGCGCGCGCCTCGATGGCGATCCTGTCGGCCTTCTGCTCGATCCGTCCGGCCCGTTCGGCGAGCTGTCTGACCGCCACCGTATCAGGTTCGATCATCGACACCGATTGCTCGACGAGCGCGGCGACATCGCGCGCCAAGCCGGTCTGCCGGAGCACCATGGCGAGCAATCCGCTGTCGACGCGGTCGAGGTGCCTGACGAGGTCGGCGCCGATCCGGTCGCGCGCCAGCCGCGACGACTGTCCCTCCAGCAGAGCCTCGGTCGAAATCTGCAGGCACGTCTTGAGAAAGCTGATCGCCGCCTCTCTGCCCAGCACCAGGTCGAGCCGCTCGCCAAAGCCGATCCGCGTGGGCGCCGCGCTGCGCACCGCTGCGCCGAGCAGCTCGCTGCCGCCAAGCTCCAGAAAGCCGCGGTGACCGATCCGCTGGCGCGCGGCCCATTCCAGGATGCGAACCGCATCAGCCTTGGCGACCCAGTTGCGCAGCAGCTTGCGGGCCTTGTTCCAGTCGATCAGGAACACCAGCGACGAACCGACGGCGGCGAGCAGTTCGTCCCGATCGTCGGGCCCGCGATACTCATAAGATCCGGTGACGAGATAGAAGGTCCCGTCGTCCTCGAGTCCCGCGGCGGCGTGCTTGTCGAGGCCGCTCCATTTCAGCGAGCGTCCGTCGAACAACGACACGAAGAATTTCGCGCGGGCCAGATGAACGTCGGTATAGGTGATCGTCACGGTGCTCGCCGTGACGACGATGACGATCACATGCGCATCGGTGG
>JBARNF010000563.1:0-28214 GCA_049802835.1 Bradyrhizobium sp. | reverse complement strand
ATCGAGATCATCTCCCTGGCGCGCTCCGGCGAACTTCGGCTCCTGCCCCGCGCGCTGTCGTTCTATCTCGTGCTTCCGTTGGCCGTCGTCGGTGCGGCCTGGCTTGTCATGCGCCTGGATCCTCCGCTTGCCGTCAGGCTTGTCCTTGCGCTGATGCTGATCACGCCGATCGCCCCACTGCTGGATCGGATCGTGTTTCGTCCCATCGCGGACGGAACGGTGCTGCTGCTGCTGACGGTCTCAGTCGCGCTGCATTTCGCCCTGGTCGGCCTGGGGTTGCTGTTCTTCGGACCTGAAGGTGTCAGAACCGAACCGCTGACGTCGTTCTCGACCGAGTTTGCCGGCGTCCTGGTCTCGGGCCAGACCATGCTGATCGTGATCGCAGGGCTCGTCTTCAGCGGCCTCCTCTATCTGTTCTTCGACTTCACGCTGGTCGGAAAATCGCTGCGCGCCACGGCCGTGAACCGGACCGGCTCCCGCCTGATGGGGATACGGCCGGCCCGCGCCGGCACGATCGCCTATCTGCTGGGGTCACTGATGGCCGGCGTATCCGGAATCCTGATCGCGCCGGTCAACACCGTGTTCTACGACTCCGGTTTTCTGATCGGCCTCAAAGCCTTTGTCGGCGCCATCGTCGGCGGCATGACCAGCTATCCTGGTGCGGCGATCGGCGCCGTCGGCGTCGGCATCCTCGAGAGCTTCGCATCCTTCGAGAGCAGCGCGCTGAAGGATGTCATTGTGTTCTCGCTTCTGATCCCGATCCTGATCTGGCGGTCCCTCGCCTCGCTGCATTCCGAGGAGGAGATCGAGGAATGACGCGCCTCCACATTCAGCTTGCGGCAATGGCAGCGGTGGTGTGCCTCGCGCTCGCGCCTTTCGTCCTGCCCCCCTTCAGTATCACGCTGATGAACTATATCGGCATCTATTCGCTCGTCGCCATCGGACTGGCACTCCTCACCGGCGTCGGCGGCATCGTGTCCTTCGGCCAGGCGGCGTTCGTGGGCGTCGCGGCCTATGCAACCGCCTGGGTCTCCGCGTTGAACGGCTATTCCCCGTGGCTCGGCCTGGTCTTTGGCGTCGCGTCGACCTGCGCGGTCGCAGCCATCCTCGGCGTCGTCACCTTGCGGCTTCAGGGCCATTTCCTCTCGCTCAGCACCGTCGCCTGGGGTCTCGCCATCGGCTTCCTGTTCGGCAATGTCGAGGGGCTCGGCCGCTTCAACGGCATCTCGTCGATCCCGCCGATCCGCTTCGGCTCGCTTGCACTGGTCTCGAGCGCTCAGATCTATTTCCTGATCTGGGGCATCGTCGCCGCGGTCCTCTTCCTCGGTTACAACCTCCTGGACTCACGGCTCGGCCGCGCCATGCGCGCGCTGCGCGGCGGCAACACGCTCGTCGAGAGCCTCGGCATCAACGCCTTCCGGATCAAGCTCGTGACCTTCGTGATCGCGGCCTTCCTGGCCTCGCTCTCCGGCTGGCTCTACGCCCATATGAGCCGCTTCATCAGCCCGGGTCCGTTCGATGCCGGCATGGGCATCGAATATCTGATGATGTCGATGGTCGGCGGCGCCGGCAGCCTTCTCGGCGGTGTCGTCGGTGCGGCCGTCGTCACCCTGCTCAAGAACAGCGTGCAGGATTATCTGCCACTGATCGCCAAGGGCGCGTCCGGGCAGCTCGAGATCGTCGCCTTCTCCGCGCTGTTCATCCTGTTCCTGCAATGGGCGCGGCAGGGCATCGTGCCGTTCGTTGCGCGCTATCTGCCGAAAACCAAGCGCGAGCGGCCGCAACCGGCGCCGCCGCTGCCCCGTCGCGCACAAGCGACGCCGGGCGAGCTTCTCCTGAAGGTCGAAGGCGCCGAGCGCCGGTTCGGCGGGCTGGTTGCCGTCAACAATGTCAGCTTCGAGGTACGGTCCGGCGAGATTCTCGCCGTCATCGGCCCGAACGGCGCCGGCAAGAGCACGATGTTCAACTGCCTGACCGGCGCGCTCCGGCTCAACAAGGGCGAAATCGTCTTTGCCGGGCGTCCGATCACGCGTGATGCGCAGTCGCGCATCGCCAAGGCCGGGATCGCGCGGACCTTCCAGCATGTGAAGCTGAGGCCGCGGATGAGCCTGCTGGAAAACGTCATGCTCGGCACCTATGCCCGCACCCACGCCGGCCTGTTTGCCGGCACCTTCCGCCTCAACCAGCGCGAGGAGGCCAGCGCGCGGCACGAGGCCTTGGTCCAGCTCGAGCGCGTCGGGCTTGGCGAAAAGCCGTTTGAACTCGCCGGCAATCTGCCGCTCGGCAACCAGCGTATTCTGGAGATCGCGCGTGCATTGGCCGCGGACCCGGCGCTGCTGGTGCTGGACGAGCCGGCGGCGGGCCTTCGCCGCCAGGAGAAGCTGCGGCTTGCGGAACTGCTCAGGTCGCTGCGGGCGGACCATTTGACCATCCTGATCGTCGAGCACGACATGGAATTCGTGATGTCCCTGGTCGACCGCATCGTGGTGCTCGATTTCGGCTCCAAGCTCTGCGAAGGCGCGCCAGCCGCGATCCGTAGCGACGAGCGGGTTCAAGAGGCCTATCTTGGAGGCGTCGCGTGAGCTCGATGTTTTCCATGACGGATGTGACCGTCTGCTACGACCATGTCGAAGCGGTCCGCAACGTGTCGCTGTCGGTCGAAGAAGGGCAGATCGTCACCGTGATCGGCCCGAACGGTGCCGGCAAGACCACGCTGCTGATGGCAGCCATCGGGCTGCTCGCCTCCCGCGGCCGCCTTGTGTTTCAAGGCAGCGATATCGGAAAGATGTCCGTCGAGGACCGCGTCGAGCGCAGGCTGTGCCTCGTCCCGGAAAAGCGAGAGCTGTTCTCCGACATGTCGGTCGCCGACAATCTTCTTCTTGGCTCGTACAGCCTGCGCGACCGTTCGGGCGTCCAGAAGACCCTCGACGACGTCTATGATCGCTTCCCCCGGCTGAAGGAGCGGCAGCGCCAGGCCGCCGGCACGCTCTCCGGCGGCGAGCGCCAGATGCTGGCGCTCGGGCGCGCGCTGATGGCCAAGCCGAAACTTCTCATGCTGGATGAGCCCAGCCTGGGCCTCGCCCCCCTGATCGTGCGCGAGATCTTCCGCACCATCGCGTCGCTGCGCAGCCTCGGTGTGTCGATCCTGCTGGTCGAGCAGAACGCCCGCGCCGCGCTCGAGACGGCCGACTACGGCTATGTCCTCGAGACCGGCGACATCGTGCAATCCGGCCCGGCAAAGGACCTCATCCACGATCCCAGACTGATCACGGCCTATCTCGGCGGACAGTAGAGCCGGTCAGGATCTCCCGGGCCGAACCGTCCTCGTCAGCATCGGAAAATGCTTGTTGCCGCCCGAGAACGGCGGGAACTGGACGAAGTCCGCGCGCATACGCGCAATCACGTTGGAGTTCAGCGCGTGCGCGAGCATTTCGGGGCTGTCGAACACCAGCTTGTTGCGCTGCATATGCTCGACGCGTTGCGACGGAAGGCGGTCGACCCAATCGATGCGCGTGTAAATCTCGATCTGGCGGACATCCGGAAACGTCCGCATGATCGCCGGGTGGTGCTCCAGATAGTGCAGGTTCCAGGCATTCATGTCTTCGGCGGGACCGGGATAGTGCACGAGGTAGCTGCACGGAGTTTCGATGCCTGCCGGATGCGCCGCGACGTCGACAGGAAATGCGCGCGTCAGCATGACCTGGTGGGTGACGTCGGATCCGGACAGGCCCGATAATCCGGCCCCCGTCGCGAGCCTGGCAAGGATGCCGTCGCGATCCATCGCCGCCTCGCACGCGAGCAGGTGCGGAAACCGCAGTTGAAGCGCGAACATGGGCCCGGAGCCGTCAGCCTTGTAGGGATGATCGACCGACCGCTCCAGCGGCGTGAACAGCAGGCCCTCGGTCATCTCGGGGATCGACCCGACCAGTGCTGCGGTGGCATCAAGATCGTCGGACCCGACCCGCCGTGCGCCCGTCGGATCGGAGAATGTCATGAACAAGGAGATCACGATGGCGCCGCCTCAGTTTTCTCATCCGCGTTCAGATGCGCCACAAGGGCTGCGCGAACGTCATCCGGCCATGGAATCGCGCGGTGATCGACCAGCGACGTCGCGGCAAGGATCTGGCGGGCGCGCCAGCGCATGCCATCCGCGCCCGAGACGACATGAGCCAAATGGAGCGATGATCCGCCCACTTTGATGATGCGCAATTCGAACGTCAGGACGTCGCCAAACATCGACGGTCTGGCAAAATCGCACGTCAAATGCACCGTGGGCGTCCCGATCTTCCGAATCTTGATCAATCCCGGCCAGGGAAATCCGATCGTCGCCCAAAGCTCTTCGACGACGCCGTTGAGGATGTTCAGGTAGGACGGGAAATACGCGATGCCTGAGGGATCGCAATCGCCGAATCTGAGTTCGCGATCGAACGAGAGCGTCATCATCAGATCGCAACGACAGGATGCCTGATGACACCGATGCCGTCGACCCCGGCCTCGACCACGTCACCCGGCCACAGCCATTCCTGAGGAGTCATGCCGGCCCCCACGCCCTCCGGTGTTCCCGTTGCAATGATGTCGCCTGGCTCCAGCGTCATGCCCGATGAAATGTCCGCGATCAGAACCGGGATGTCGAAGATCATGTATTTGGTGTTGGAGTCCTGCTTCATGACCCCGTTCTTGGTCAGCCACAGGCGCAGATCATGCGGATCGGAAATCTCGTCCGCGGTCACGATGCACGGGCCGAACGGCGCATAGGTATCCATGCCCTTGGAAAAGATCCACTGGCCGGCGCGACGATTGTCGCGCGCGGAGACGTCGATCATCACCGAATAGCCGAAGACGTGATCCATCGCCTTGTCGGTCGCGATGCGGGTCGCCGTCTTGCCAATGATGACGGCAAGCTCGACTTCCCAGTCGAGCTGCTGCGTCATCTTTGCATTATGCTGGATCGCCGCGCCAGGCCCGATCACCGAGGTCGGCGGCTTGGAGAAGACGACCGGCTGCTTCGGCAGATCCTTGTCCGTATCCAGGCTCTTGGCCGACTCCGCGACATGCGCCCGGTAGTTCAGGCCGATGCCGAAGATGTTCTTTCGTGGACGCGGGATCGGAGCTTGCAGCCTCACATCCTCGAGCGGCACGGCTGAGCCGACCGGCAAGCGCCCATTGCTATTGTCCAGGTACTCCCTGAGTGCCGGCAGCAGCGTCGCGCTGTTGTCAATGAACGACAGCATGTCGCTCGGCCAGGCAAGGCCCTCCGACGCGCCGAGGCGCTCGACATCGACGACCAATCCATTGACGAGGACCCCGAGCCGGGCACCGCTGGAGCCCAAGGTGTAGGTGACAAGACGCATGATAGCTTTATCCGGCTCTTTCGGTTGAGTTCTGAACGTCAGGCGGCCACGGACTGGTGGCCGGCATTGTCGCCATAGGCCTCTTCCCGGTAGAGGCCGAGACCTTCGATCACAGGCAGGTCGTTGAAACAGAACAGGCAGGCATCCTCGCTCTCCGATGCATTGCCGTGCTCGTGCCATGCCCAGGACGGAACGCAGAAGATGTCGCGCTCTTCCCATTCGAACCGTTTGCCGCCGATCACAGAATAGCCGCGGCCCTTGGCGACCTGGTAGATGAAACTGCCGGTGTGCCGGTGCGATTTCGTCTTCTCGCCCGGCCGCAGCAACTGCATGCTGGCCCCGATCGTCTGCATGACGTGCCCGCCGGTGATCGGATTGACGTAGTTCATGAGAATGCCGTCATAGGGCGAGCCGTCCGTTGCGGCGGCATATTTGCGCAGGGCCTCGTAAGTCGGCGCCCACTCGTATTTGAACATGGGCGAATAGCCCTTCGACCATTTCGAGTCGGCTGGCCGAAGACCGGGATTGCCCCAGGTCCTGGTCATGTCGTCCACGGGATAGCCGGACTCCTCCTGCTGGATCTTTGGATGCACGACGAAGAAATTGGCCTCCAGTGCATTGACGAGCGGGATGTCGAGACCGTCCTGCCAGATGCAGACCGAGCCGTTGCCGTCAACCCCGTGCTCGTGCCAGGTGCCGTTCGGCGTGAGCACGAAGTCACGTGCGCCCAGCGTCATCTTGTGGCCGTCGACGATGGTGTAGGCGCCCGAGCCCTCCATGATGAAGCGCAGAGCTGACGCCGAATGCGCGTGTGCCGAGGCGACCTCGCCGGGATGCATCACCTGCAATCCGGAATAGAGCCAGCCGACGGCGGCCGACACGTCGCGGCGGCCTGGATTATTGAGATAGATCACCCGCCGTCCCGCCTTCTCCGGCGAGACCAGCTCAACCGAACGCAGCACGTGTTCGCGCAGATCGTTGTAGCGCCAAAGGACAGGCACGGACGCCGATTGTGGTGCCCAGGGCTCGATCTTGTTGGCGACCGTCCACAGCGCGCCGGCCTCGTATTTTTCGAGGTCCTTGTAATAGGCCTTGAGCTCGGGGGTGTCCTCGACATTGGCCCGACCGATGATGTTTTCGCGCATCCTATCCTCCAAGTCGTCGCTGTCGTTTGGCGCCCCCGAGATCGAGGCGTTCCGCATCCTCAGTCCGGTCTGGCTGGGATCGACGCGAATCCCGCCTGCTCCGCAGCATCCGCCGCAACGCGTTCACCGTCCGTCAGGCCGAGCGGCGCCAGCGGACGGCGATTGACCCGCAGATCAAAAATATCGAACCGGTTGTAGTGCCCGACGATGTCGTGCATCTGCTTCGGCTGAATGCAGCGCTCGAGGTCGATATCGGCGTAGACGATGCCTTCGTCGTCGATCAGCGGCTCGCCGACCACGCGGCCATCAGGCCCGATGATTCCGGAGAACGCGCTCGATTTGCGTTGCAAGCGCGCACGCGCGTCGGGGACCACGGTTTCCATGGCCGCGATGATCTCCTCCGACACGGTCGAGCAGGCGACGACGGTGAAAATCTTGCCTTCAAAGGAATGGGCAGTCGCGCGCAATTTGATCGCCTCCGCCATGTCGTAGTCGGGGGGCGCGACGGGAAGCGAGATGTAGCTCGCGACATGCACGAGCTCACCCTGGCCCAGCAGCGCGAAACGCGCCAGCGTGTTGGTGTTCTCGCCGCAGGCCAGGCCTCCGAGACGCCCGATCTCCGTCTCATAGACGCGCAGGCTCGACCCGTCACCGCCGGTCCAGGTCAGCTTCTCCGCCCAGGTCGGCACCAGCTTGCGGTGCTTGCCGAGCAGCGCGCCGTCCGGGCCGATGAAAACCAGGGTATTGTAGATCGCGCCCAGCGAGACTGGGCTGCGCTCATTTACGCCGAGGACAACATGGCATTCCGTATCGCGCGCGGCTTTCCGGACGACGTCAACCTCCGGCCCCGGCACGAGCACCGACGCCTTGACGAGCTTCTCGAACCAGGCGCTGCCCGTGACGGGGTCAGTGATCCAGTTCCAGTAGGGGTAGCCGGGAACGAACACCTCGGGGAACGCGACGAGCTTCGCACCATTCGCTGCCGCTTCACGGACCAGTGAAGCCGCCTTGTCGGCCGTCGCACTGGCGTCGAGATAGACCGGTGAGGCCTGGACGGCGGCAGCTCTAAAGCGAGGCAGCTTCAGCATTGGCCCTACCCTGTCGCCGGTTTCATGATCGCGCTTCGGAGCAGATATCCGCAAGCGTGATAGAATGGTGCGGCGTTGACTTACTTTATATGTAAACGTATGCTATCGCATATTTCTGGAGGGTGCAATGGCTGAACGGTCTTTTGCTCGCGAAGTCGAGGATCTCCGGCTCGGCGATGGCGATAGGTTTCGCGGCGAAGGCATTCTCGCCATCACCAAGGCGCTGCTGCAATCGGGCGTCGCCTATGTCGGCGGCTACCAGGGCTCCCCGATCTCGCATCTGATGGACGTGCTCGCCGACGCCAAGGACGTGCTCGACGATCTCGGCGTCGTATTCCAGAGCTCCGCCAACGAAGCGGCCGCAGCGGCCATGCTGTCGGCCTCGGTGATGTACCCCCTGCGCGGCGCGGTCGCGTGGAAGTCGACCGTAGGCACCAACGTTGCCTCCGACGCGCTCGCCAATCTCGCCTCGGGCGGCGTCACCGGTGGGACGATGATCATCGTCGGCGAGGACTATGGCGAGGGCTCCTCCATCATGCAGGAGCGCACCCACGCCTTCGCGATGAAATCGCAGATGTGGCTGCTGGACCCGCGCCCCGATCATGAATGCATCGTCAACTTGATCGAGAAGGGTTTTGAGCTCTCCGAGTTCTCGAACACGCCCGTGATGCTGGAGGTGCGTGTCCGCGCCTGTCACATGCATGGAAGCTTCATCTGCAAGGACAACCTGAAGCCGGCGCACACCATCAAGGACGCGCTCAACAATCCCAGGCGCGACGTGAATCGTATCGTGCTGCCGCCGGCCGCCTATGAGCACGAGCAGGAGAAGATCAAGACGCGGATGCCCGCGGCGATCGGTTTCATCCGCGACAACAGGCTGAACGAATGGATGGGGCCGAAGCAGGGCAAGGTCGGCATCATCATGCAGGGCGGGATGTACAACAACGTCATCCGCGCGCTGCAATATCTCGGGCTGTCGGACGCCTATGGCAACACCCAGGTTCCGCTCTACGTCATGAACGTCACCTATCCCGTGATCGACACCGAGGTCGCGGAATTCTGCCTCGACAAGGAGGCCGTCCTCATCGTCGAGGAAGGCCAGCCGGAATATCTCGAGCAGGCGATCAACACCGTGCTGCGGCGCAAGGACATCAATGCGCGCATCTACGGCAAGGACGTGCTGCCGATGGGCGGCGACTATACCGCGCAGATATTGCTCGGCGGCGTCCGCGAGTTCCTGGAGAAGACCGAGCCGCGACTGCTCGGCAACCGGCCGCCGGCGCCGGACGCAGCCCCCGTGCTCAATCACCCGGCCGTCGAGAAGCTGAAGCAGGTGGTGCCGGCGCGCCCGCCCGGTCTCTGCACCGGCTGCCCTGAGCGGCCGATTTTCGCGGCCATGAAACTCGTCGAAGAGGAGCTCGGCCAGCACCACGTCTCGGCCGACATCGGCTGCCATCTGTTCTCGATCCTGCCGCCCTTCAATATCGGCGCGACCACCATGGGCTTCGGCCTTGGTCCGGCCTCGACCTCGGCCTTCAACGTCAAGGCCGACAAGCGCTCGATCGCGGTGATGGGCGACGGCGGCTTCTGGCACAACGGACTGACCAGCGGCATCGGCAATGCCGTGTTCAACAAGCATGACGGCGTTTTCGTCATCGTCGACAACTTCTACACGTCGGCGACCGGCGGCCAGGACATCCTGTCGTCGCGGGCGACCAACCAGCGGCGCAACACCAATAATTCGATCGTGCAGGCCGTGAAGGGCATCGGCGGCCAATGGATCCGCCAGATCGACCGCACCTACGACGTCGGCAGGATGCGCGACACGTTGAAAGAGGCGCTGACGACCAAGGACGAAGGCCCCAAGGTCATTGTCGCCTCCTCCGAATGCATGCTGAACAAGCAGCGCCGCGTGAAGCCACAGATCAACAAGGCGATCAAGGACGGCGTCCGCATCGTCAAGGAGCGTTTTGGCGTCGATGAGGACGTGTGCACGGGTGACCATGCCTGCATCCGGCTCTCCGGCTGCCCCTCGCTCTCGGTAAAACAGCTCGACGATCCGCTACGCGACGATCCGGTTGCGGCGATCGACAATTCCTGCGTCGGCTGCGGCAATTGCGGCGAGGTCGCCGAGGCCGCCGTGCTCTGCCCCTCGTTCTATCGCGCCGACGTCATCCATAACCCGACCCGCTGGGACACGTTCAAATCCAGGATCGCCATGGCCGTGATCGGCTGGCTGCAGCGGCGGCGCGATCGCCGGCGTCCGGCGCTCGAGGCACTGGCATGAGAGACGAGACGATTCGGCTGGCCCTCCCCGCCGCGGGCGAGGCGACCGAGCGACCCATCTCGATGGCGATCGTCGCGATGGGCGGCCAGGGCGGCGGTGTCCTGACCGACTGGATCGTCCAGCTCGCCGAGAACCATGGCTGGGTGGCGCAGTCGACCTCGGTGCCGGGCGTCGCCCAGCGCACCGGCGCCACGATCTACTATATCGAGGCGATGCCGCCGCTCGACGGCCGCAAGCCGGTCCTGTCGCTGATGCCGACACCCGGCGACGTCGATGTCGTGATGGCGGCAGAATTCATGGAGGCCGGCCGGTCGATCCTGCGCGGCCTGGTGACGCCGGACCGCACCACGCTGATCGCCTCCAACCACCGGTCGTTCGCGATCGGTGAGAAGATCACGCCGGGCAACGGCATTGCCGACGGCGGCGCCGTCACCGGCGCCATCGGGGTTGCCGCGAAAACCGAGATCATCTTCGACTTCAACGCGCTCGCCATCGCCAACGGCAGCGTCATCTCGGCTGCGATGTTCGGCGCGCTCGCTGCGGCCGGCGTGCTGCCGTTCGACCGCGAGAGCTATCTCGACGTCATCCGTGCCGGCGAGAAAGGTGCCAAGGCCAGTATTCGAACCTTTGAAGCTGCCTTTGACCGGGTCAAGACCGGCTCGCCGGACGTTGTTGCGCCGACGCAACCGAAACGGGCCGACAATCCCCCCTCTCCCGTAACGCCCGGTCCGGATCTCGCCGCGCTGGTTGCAAGGCTGAAGCAGGAGCTGCCCGAGCCCGCGCTCGCGATGGCCCGCGCCGGCCTGAAGAAGGTGGTCGATTTCCAGGATGTCGCCTATGGTGCCGAATATCTCGACATCCTCAAAACGCTGCACACCGCCGACCGAAGCTCCGGCGGTGCTGCCCGGGACTATGCCTTCACGCAGGCCGCGGCAAAGTATCTCGCCAATGCGATGACCTATGACGACGTCATCCGCGTGGCCGACCTCAAGACGCGCACCGGTCGCCGCGCCCGCATCGAGGACGAGTTGGAGATATCGCAGGGCGAGGTGCTCCAGACGACGGAATTCATGCATCCCCGCATGGAGGAGGTCATGGGCATGCTGCCGGTGGGCTTCGGTCGCTGGCTGGGCGCGCGGCCGCGCCTTCTCGGCTGGCTCGATCGCCGCGTCAACAAGGGACGCCGGGTGCGGACCTACTCGCTGCCCTGGTTCGTGACGCTCTATGTCGTAGGCGGGTTGCGCGGACTGCGCCGCCGCTCGCTGCGTCACGCCGTCGAGACCGCTCACCGCAACGAATGGCTCAAGGCCGCGACCGATGCGGTCGGCGCCAACTACCAGCTCGGCGTCGAGATCCTGCAATGCCGCCGCCTGGTGAAGGGCTATTCCGATACCCACAGCCGAGGGCTGTCGAAATTCGACAAGACGCTGGCGGCGATCAAGCTGATCGAGCGGCGCGATGACGCCGCCGATTGGGCGCGCCGTCTGCGTGAGGCAGCACTGAAAGACAGCGCCGGCAAGGAGCTGGATGGCGTGATCCAGACCATCAAGAGCTTCGCGTGATGCGGGTCGAGCCCGGCACAGGATTCGATTGCCGGACGGGCCGAACGACGTCAGGATCAGGCGGCTTGACGACGATTCTCAGCTTGCTAATCGGAGCGAAAGACCCGCGATAATCCCTCCAATCGACGAGACGCTTTGTACTCGATGGTCATGCGATGCCGGCAGCACTCAAAGAGAACATTGTTCCCGTCGCTGGGCAGGTTGAAACCCGGCTTTGGCTGCAATTGCTGTCGCTGCATGGCGAGCTGTTCGCGTCGCTGAATGCGATGCTGAGTTCGGAGTTCGGGCTCTCGCTCGCGAAGTTCGACGTACTGGCTCAGCTTGACCGCTACAGGGACGGACTGCCGCTCGGACAATTGTCGCAGAACCTGAAGGTCTCGGGCGGCAACGTCTCGGGGCTCGTGCAGCGCCTGCTCGCCGACGACCTCATCAGCAGGGAGATGTCGAGCGAGGACCGCCGATCGTTCATCGTGCGTCTCACACCCAAGGGCGAAGCGCTATTCAGGAAGGCCGCCGCCGTGCACAAGAAGCACCTCAGCACGCGGCTCGAGAACATCCCGCCCCACGAGCTCGCCGCCGCGCTCTCCGCGCTGCGGTCTCTCTCCTTGAAACTTGGCTCCGAGAGCAAGAAGCAAAGTCGCAAGAAATAATGACCAAAGAATCCAAGAGCAGATGGAAATCGGGTCCGCCGCGGACGAAAGAGCAGCTGCAAACCTATATCCCGTATCTGTTCAACCGGCTCTCCAATCGCTGGAATCTCGATCAGAACCGCGACCTCAGCGAGCATGGCGTCAACAATGTCGTGTTCCGGACGCTGTCGGTCCTGTTCATCTACAAGATGCTCACCGTCAATGAGATCGCCGTTCTCGCAGTCACGGAGCAGTCGACCGCCAGCCGCATGGTCGAGTCCATGGTGTCCTCGGGCTTCGTCAAGCGCGAGATCGCGGAGGAGGACCAGCGTCGTCGGGTGGTGGCGTTGACGCCCGAGGGCGAGGCGCTGCTGCGAACGATCTGGCCGATCATGGCCAGCAATTACGAACGGCTGATTGCGGGGATCGCCCCCGACGACATCGAGGTCTGCGCGCGCGTGCTTGCAAAGATGGTCGAGAATATTCGACAGAACCAGATCTAGGCTGCTGATATCACGGACCGAGGCCGACGAGGCTGGTGCCGCCGCAGACATAGAGAACCTGGCCGGTCACGAAATCGGACCGCTCGTCGAGGAAGAATTCGATCGCGTGCGCGACATCCTCGCGCGAGCCGAGCCGCCCGACCGGCACGTTGCGGGCCATCCGCTCCTGCTGCTCGGAGCCTTTCGGGATGATGCCCCAGAAATTGTCGGTCAGGATCGGCCCCGGTGCGACGACGTTCACGGTGATGCCGCTCGTCGCGAGCTCCAATGCCCAGGTCCGCGCCAGGCCATGCACGCCGGCCTTGGTCGCCGAATAGGCCGAGCGCGTGGCCGCGCCCATCGCCGCGCGCGAGCTGACGAACACGATCCGCCCGAAGCGCCGCGAACGCATCGCCTCGAGCGCCGCCTGGGTCAAGAGCATCGGCGCGCCGAGATGCAACTGCGCCAGCACCAGGATGTCTTCCGGCTTTGCATCCGGCAGCAGGTTCGGCAGGATGACGCCCGCATTGTGCACGAGGCAATCGACGGCGTGATCCCGGCAGATCTCCTGCGCGATCGCGCGCGTCTCCGCGATGTCGGTCAGATCGGCGCGGTAGGCCGCGAGCAGATCATGGCTCCAGCTCGGCTTCTCCAGCCCGACCGAGACCACGCGCTGGCCCTTCTCGACGAGCTTTCTCGCCAGCGCCTCGCCGATCCCCGAATTGCCGCCGGTGATGAGTGTCGTGCGGACCTGGTCCATGATCGCCTCCATGCCCGGTGTCAGACCTGACGTCGCTTGAGGTCGCGCAGATCAAAGAACGCGCCATCGGACATCAGCTTGGCGACAAAGTCCTTCAGCCCGCCGCGCTGGATCTTTTCGGTTGCGGTCAGCGGCAGGCTGTCGACGAAACAGATCCAGCCCGGCGCCTTGTAATAGGCCATCTGCTCCAGGCTCCAGCGGACGATGTCTTCAGCGAGCGCGCGGCCGGCGCCGGCCTCCTCAGTGATGATGACCGCTGCAACCTCGTCGCCGCGCACCGGGTCCGGCGTCGCCGCGACCGCGGCCTGCCGGATCGCGGGATGGCGGTTGATAACGGACTCGACCTCGACCGCGGCAATGTTCTCGCCGGACCGGCGGATCACGTTCTTCTTGCGATCGACGAAATGGAGATCACCGTCCGCATCGCGCGACACGATATCGCCGGTATGCAGCCAGCCGCCATCCCACGCCTCGGCGGTGGCGGTCGGATTCTTCAGGTACTCGCGGAAGAAGCCGTAACGCGGGTCGGCGCCGGCACGCCGCACCAGCAGCTCGCCCGGCGTCCCGACCGGCGCGTCGTTGCCGCTGTCGTCGACGATGCGAACGACGACCTCGGGGGCCGGGCGTCCGAAGCAGCTCGTGCCGATCTTGCGCGGCTCGACATTGGCAGCGATGACGCCGCCGCTTCCGGTCTCGGTCATCGCCCAGGCCTCCAGCAGCGGAAAGCCGAAGCGGTCCTCGAACGGCGCGTGCAGCAGCTTATCTACGCCGGCACCGAACCCGAAGCGCACGACATGCGCACGGTCCTGCGCCGACGGCGGCGCGCTCATCAGCATCGAGGGCATGACGCCGAGATAATGCAGGCACGTCGCCCGGCTGTCGCGCACGGACGCCCACCAGCTGCGCGGATGGAAGCGATCGAGCATGGTCAGGCTGCCGCCGACCGACAGCATCGCCATCAGCGACACCGCCATCGCGTTCATGTGAAACAGCGGCAGCGGCGTGATCATCCGCTCGCCGTCGGGCTTGAGATCGATCAGCCCGCCGACATCGCGATACCAGTTGCCGGAATGCAGGAAATAGGTGTTGGTGAGCACGCAGCCCTTGGGCTGCCCCGTCGTCCCCGACGTATAGAGCAACGCGCATTCGGTCGAGCCGTCCCCCGGCCTCGCCGGCCGCACGCCATCGAATGGCGCGGGCGCGTCGTCCTCGCTTGTCACCACCGGAATCGGCCGGCCCGCCTGACGCGCCGCCATCGCCACCTCGTCGCGCCGCTCGGCGAGGACGAACGCCGCGTTCATCTCGGAATGCGCGATGATGTATTCGAGTTCGCTGACCCGCAGGTCCGGATTGATCGGCACCACCGAGACGCCGAGCGCGTTGAGCGCGAACCACAGCTCGACGAACACCGGCCGGTTCTGAAGCAGCAGCCCGACCCTGTGGCCTTCGCCATAACCGCAGGCGGCGAACGCCGCTTGCCAGCGCTCCACGCGATCAAGCATGGCGCGATAGGAGATCTCCCCCGCCGCGATGCCGTAGATGCCGGCGGTCTCCGGCAGCACGTTGAGGAAGCCCGCCTCGCCGCGGCGAAGGGCGGTCTCGCGAAAGCGGGCGTAGACTGTGGTCGCAGCGGTCAAGGTCGTCTCACATG
Source organism: Bradyrhizobium sp. (assembly GCA_049802835.1). Taxonomy (GTDB): domain Bacteria; phylum Pseudomonadota; class Alphaproteobacteria; order Rhizobiales; family Xanthobacteraceae; genus Bradyrhizobium. The sequence continues at coordinate 13,259 of JBARNF010000563.1, read as the reverse complement.
AAGAGCTGGATGTTGCCGAACGGCGCGTCGAAATTGACGAGATCGACGCGTTTGAGCTTGATCTTGAGGGTATCGCCGACCTGAACGAATTCATGCGACGCCCATCCCGAATAACGCTCCAGCATGTCACCGCGCGTTTCGGTGTAGATGTAGGAGGTCCGGGCCTTGAACACGCCAGCCACGGCGTCGCACGCGACGATCCGCGGCGCCTCAAGCAGATGATGGCAACGGCTCTTCGGCTTCTGGCTGAAGGTGCGCTCGCCGGCCAGACGCTCGACCCGCACCTTCAGCAGCAGCAGGTCCTCGTACATCAGCGACGGCTGGAGCACCGGATCCTGCTGCTGCCACTCGAGCGGCATCCAATAGCGTCCTTCGGGATGAAACAGATCGAGCCAGGCCTGCCATTGCAGCGTGTCGAGAAGCTCGGCCTCCCGGTAGATGAAGTCGACGATCGTGTTCTCGGTGATCATTCGGCGGCCTCGACGTGCTTGTCCATGTCCATGGTCATGAATTTCGCCCAGGCATGAAACTGGTTCCGCATTTGGCGCTCGGAGGTGCCGTTGATCACTGCCGTGATGTCCTGCTCTTCATTGCTGTCGTAGAGCCGCCGCAGGTTGATCCATTGATTGCCGTTGGACTTCAGCCCTTCCTGCGCCCGCTCATACATCTCGAGGTCGTCATGGCCCACGATCGAGGTCGGCGCGTTGATGAAGCGGTTGTACATCAACGCACGCTCGTAGAGCTTGTCGGGCGCGCCGACCAGGCGATAGACCCAGCTCTCGACCAGCGTCCTGTCGACCGCGATCGGGATGAAGTTGCGCAGCATCTGGACGGCGCCCTTGACCATGATGTTCGGGAAATACACGGTGTTGTGGCGGACCTCGCCGAGGATCTCGTGCGCCCGCTTCTCGCCATAGGCTGCGACCATCTGATCGAGATAGCCCGGGATATCCGAGTAGTTCGAATGGATGGAGTTGGCGACGCCGGTGTGGCCATGGCCGTTCGGCCAGATCCTGATGCCGCTCTGCTCGTAGAACTCGTACGGGCTCATGAAGGGACCGTAGAGCTGCACCGCCATCGGAGTCTCCGTGGCGTCGCCCTGCTCGCGCTTCCAGACCTTCACCGCGGTGCCGGCCGAGCTCTCATGCGCCACCATCGGATGGCAGGTGTCGGTCTGGTTCTCGACCAGCATCTTCCAGTTGCAGGTATGCATGTAGCGGATCGGGGTCGCCATGACGGCGAGCTTCCCTTCGGGCGAGCGGTCGACCAAATTGTCGATCGTTGAAAGGCTCTCGCCGAAATAGTCCTCGAAGGAGACGCCGTTATCATTCAGCCGCGCGAAGATGAAGTCGCGATAGATCACGACGTTCCTGACCTTCGACAGGCCCTCGTTTGCCTGGGTATCGCCAAAGCCGGTGCCCTCGTAACCCTTCTTCAGCGGGATCGCGAGCAGAGAGCCGTCGGTCTTGAAAGACCAGGCGTGATAGGGGCACCGGAAGAACTTTCCGGTGTTGCCGCAGGGTTCGGAAGCGATCTTCACGCCCTTGTGCGGACAGCGATTGTAGAACACGTGGATGGAGCCGTCGGTGTGGCGGCTCGCCAGCACCGGCTGCCGGCCGATATTGGCGGTGATGAAATCGCCGGGCTTCGACAGCTGGCTTGCATGCCCGACATAGATCCAGCTGTTCGGGAACAGATGCTCCATCTCGAGCTCGAAGATCTCGGGGTCGACATAGACGTCGCGGTGAACCTCGGCCTCACGCACCAGCGCGGCAATCGCGTGGGCATTCTTTCCGTATTTCGTCATGGCGTCCCCGCCTCCCTCATAGATCCAGCACCAGACGTTCCGACTTCGCGCGCGACACGCAGATCTGCATGACCTTGTTGGAGGCCTTCTCGTCGTCGCTGAGGATGACGTCGCGATGGTCGGGCACGCCCGCAATCACGCCGCACTGGCAGATGCCGCAATCGCCGCGCTGGCAATCGTAGAGCACGTCGAGACCTGCCGCCTCCAGCGCCTGGATGATGGTCTGACCGGCTGCGACGCGGACGACCTGCCCGGTCGATTTGAGTTCGACCTCAAACGGCAGATCGGGCGAGGACGGCTGCTCAGCCCTAAAAAGCTCGTAGTGGACGCGGTCTGCCGGGACGCCCTCGGCAAGTGCGGCCGCCTTCACCGCGTCGATCATCCCCGCCGGACCGCAGACGTAGATGTGGGAGTCTGCGGCGGCGTCGCCGAGCGCTGCCGCAATATCCAGGCGGGACTCGTCGCTGTCGTAGTGAACGGACAGCCCGTTGGCGCAGATCTCCTGCAAATGCGGCAGGAATGCCAACAGCCCTCGCGAGCGGCCCGCATAATGCAGGCGATACGGGCTTGCGCGGGCCGTGAGCTCTGCCGCCATAGACAGAATGGGCGTGACACCGATCCCACCGGCAAACAGCAGCGCGGGCGCCGCTCCCTCGTGCAGATGAAAATTGTTCACCGGCTCACTTGCCTTCACGACGTCGCCGATCTTCAGCGCATGCATGAAACGCGAGCCGCCGGTCGAAGCCTCCTCACGCAGCACCCCGAGCGCCAGCGCCCCCTCGGGGAGGTCCGGTAGAGCCATCAGCGAGTACGGCCGGTCGCCTCCATTCGGGAGCGCCACGCGGACATGTGCGCCGGCCTGCCATCGCGGCACGACGCCGTCCTCCACGTCAAACACCAGGCTACGTATGAACGGCGTCTCCGCCGCATACGACCTCACCTTGAGCTTGAGCGGATGCGCGTCCATTCAGGCATCTCGTGAATTATATGAATTTGCATATTTTTAGACATGTAATAATTGCCTGTCAATCGCCACGACAGCGCCAAGTCAGGTCCAGGCTCGGATTGGACGACCGCTATCGACGGATCATATCTGGCCGCAGCCGACGACCGTTGAGAAAGGTCTTCATGTCTCGATAATGCGGGCGATCGCGAACAGACCGCCGTTTCGCCACGCCGGCGATTTTGGTCCGGCGCACTGCATCCATCGCCCTGGGGCGCCGACGCCGCCGATCTCCCGACATAACCCGATGTGTCGGACTTCTGAGCCAACCGGGTCGCGCAAATATGCATCTTGCTCGCCTCATTTTACTCGCTCATGCCGTCGGCAACGGACCCATTTGTGCAATCATCCTTGCTCGCCGGGCTGGTTTGGCGAAGCCGAGCAGGACGGTCAGGGCGCCGGTCTGAAATGCCTTTTCCAACATCTCATCGGTCAGTTCGCCGGCAATCCAGAAGGACACGCAGCCGCGAAAGGTGAAGGCAAGCTGCTGCGGCAGGACCGGACGCACTGGGATCGGCACGTCCGAGGACAACCCGCTTAGGTCGCCGAGAGCCAGAGACCAGAGCGCCTCGGATTGGAGCCGCACCGCGCTCGGGCTCGGACCCGCCACGCCAAGCGAGCCGACGACCGCCTTTGAGACGTCCGGCTTCTCCAGCAGCACGCCCACGCTGATCCGCCCCATGGCAAGCACGCGCTCGACGGCATCGCCTTGCGGGCGCTGCTCCCGGAACCGTTCCGCCATGCGTTCGATCACACGCGACGACAGCGCCTGCATGATCGCGGTCTTGCTGCCGAAATGATTGAAGGGCGTCGCGAAGCCTACTCCTGCTTCTGTCGCGAGGGCGCGCATCGAAAATTCGGCGCTCGGGCTCGCCTGCAGAAGCCGCTCGGCGGCGTCCAGCACCAGGTCTCGGGCAAGCAGCCTGTTCCGCTCCCTCAGCGGCACCGGCGACGTGTTCTCCGTCATGCCTCTCTCCCTTGAAATTGGCCATAAGAAACTATATCATGATCTAAATAATAGATCATGATCAAAATGCGCGAACGGCCTCTGCGCCGATCGCGGCCGCCATCAGCTAAGGAGCACCCGATGAGCAAGCAGAAATCTTTCCTGATAACCGGCGTCAGTTCGGGCCTCGGCCGAGCCTTTGCCGCGGGCGCGTTGGCCTCCGGGCACCGGGTCATAGGGACCGTCCGCAATCCTGAGGCGGCGGCGGCGTTCTCGGCCCTGGAGCCGGGACGCGCCCATGCGATGGTGATCGACATAACGGACTTCGGCGCGATTCCCGATGCAGTCGCCAAGGCCGAGCACGAAGTCGGTCCCATCGACGTCCTGGTCAACAATGCCGGCTATGGCCATGAGGGAATCATGGAGGAAGCGCCACTCGACGACGTTCGACGGCAGTTCGACGTAAACGTCTTCGGCGCGGTCGCGATGATGAAGGCTGTCTTGCCGGGAATGCGGCAACGCCGCTCGGGTCATATCGTCAACGTCACGTCGATGGGCGGCTTCATCACGATGCCGGGCATAACGTATTATTGCGGCAGTAAGTTCGCCCTCGAGGGAATCTCCGAGGCACTGGGTAAGGAGGTGAAGTCGCTCGGCATTCATGTGACTGCCCTCGCGCCCGGACAGTTCCGCACGGATTGGGCGGGCCGGTCGATGATCCGCACGGGCCGGAGTATCGCCGATTATGATGCGGTGATGGACCCCATCCGTGCGGCGCGCCAGGCGAAAAGTGGCAAGCAGCCCGGCGATCCAGCCAAGGCCGCGCAGGCGCTGTTGAAGCTGGTCGAGTCCGATCACCCGCCGGTGCGACTCTATCTTGGTGGAGATGCCCTCAAGCTCGTCGAGGACAAGATCGCGGCGATGAAGGCGGAGATCGCGGAATGGGAAATGGTCTCCCGATCCACCGACTTTGCATGAACGAGACACGGCTGAACATGACGGAGTCCTGCGCTTGGCAGAACTCGGCGTGAGGTTGCTGATCGAACAACGCACCATGAACCAGCTGACGGACACACGGCCGGCCAGCGCGGGCGAACCCCGGCCGCGCAGGGTCGCAGATCGTCCAACACTTGGGCCGATATGCGCTGAGCCGGCGGGGCCATGAGGGGCTGTGGGCCTCGATCAATTGCTCAGGCGTGATCCGCTGCGCCGGCGCGGGGCGTCCTGCTCCTGATCATTCGAGAGACCTTCCGTCTCCACTCCTGCACCGACACGCTCCATCAGCTCGCGAACGTCGTCGATGCGGTTGTTGAGAACGCCGTGCATCTCCCTCAGCGTCCAGCGCAGCTCATCGAGCGCGCCAGGCTCCGCATCGGGAAAATGGGACAGGTGGTAGATCATCTCGTTGAGGATCTGCCGAAGCCCATAGAGATCGTCGTGCGCAAGCTTCTGGACGTCGAGCTGGCCCAACAGCCGCTGCACGAAGCTGCGACGATCGACCGGCACATGGCGCAGATCGACGAACCGGTTGACGTGGAACGCGCGTGGCGCTGCGGTGCTGCCGGCAGCGTGAGCCAGCGCGGCGCGTACGCTGTCCGCGCTCAGGTCCTCCGTGTCGACCGCGAGCGTATTCGGAAACAGGCCCTTATGCTTTTCGATGAGGGAGTGGGTCTTATCGTAGTACCACCCGAACCTGTCGGCCTGCGACAGCTTCGTCCATTGCTCCCTCGACATCTCCCCGAAATGGAAAGCGGTCGGCCGCTTCCGCTGCGCAGCCGGCGAATCGGCGTAGTAGAAATGGTTCTGCGGTGACAGCTCCGCGTTTTCAGTCAGACTTGCGATGCACGCCGCGCGGTCGCGGCGGCGCAGATGCACCAGAGTCACCTGATTGCCGAGGAGCTCGGCGATGATCGGCAGAACGGCCGCATAGCCGTTGCCGATGACGCACGCATGGGGACAGTTGAGGATCGCCTGACGGATCTGATCCTCGAAGCTGCGATCGCCCGTCTCCTTGAACTGGCAAAACAGCTCATTCAGCTCACTCGACGCCCATTCATGCACGGCCGCATCGCCGTTGCCCTGGATGTCGAAGACGTCCTGCATCATCCGTGTGAGAGACGTCGTTCCGTCGCGCCCCGTTCCCACGCACAGCACCCGCAGGGCGGACGAATGAGCTTTCTTCAAGACCGGCCCGGCATGGCCTTTGGCCGTGCGGTTCGCCGAACCATTGTCAGACGCCGCGGCAGCTCTCGGTCTCGCCAGCCGCCGCAACTCCGCGGACGCGGACTCCCATTCGAGTTTGTGGTGGTCGCGCTCATCGCGCAGCCGGCCCATGATCACGCCCATCTCTTCGGTGATCCGCTTGTACCGCTGGGCGTCATCCTTGGCGGCTCTCAGCTCCGATTGGAGAGAGTCGATCGTGAGTGTCACGGCCGGGTCCGGGCGCTCCGCCGCTCCGGTCTTGCCAGCACCCATCCGAGCTTCAATCCAACGTCGCACTATCGACAACAATCGTCCCCCAACACGTCCAAGCAGAAACGTCTTCCGGCCCGATCTTCGGCCAATACGAATTTTGGCTGCCCGTCGGTCGCCTGCAACAAAATCTCGCCGGTACAATTCACATATGACGGCCAATCGCAAGGCCCATCACGATGCACTGAAACAGCAGCTTCAATTGATGCGCCAGAATTGTGGCCGTGATCGTACGGATATACATTCTGAAACATGCTTGCTGAAACATGCTTGCCAGCACGCCGACGCAGGAGCGTCCCCGCTGCGCCGGCGGCCCGCACCATGCCCTTCCCGGGAGCGCCGTAGAGGCGCGCCTTGTAAGCGGCGCTCTTGGCTCGACATCGGCTTTCCTGATTCCAGCGCCGGCTCAGTCGAGCCCGCGCTCGTGACTGAGCCGCACCATCTCGTCGATGAAGGTCTGCTTCTGCTTGTCGTCCAGGCTTGAATAGAGCGGCTCGGCCGCATCGGAGACCGCGCGCTGATCGGCGGCGCGGTCGACCAGGAACTGGGCCTCGTTGCGCATCTGCTCGATGATGTCGTCCGGCGGATCACGCTTCGCCCGCGCAATGCGCAGGTTCAGGCGATCCGCACCGTTGCGGCCGAGCGCGTGCATCGCGTTGGCGAACGGACCCCAGCTCTTCTCCTGCTCCGCCGTCAGGTTGAGCCCGCTCTTCAGACGCTCGACATTGGTGTCGCCGTTGGCGACGATCTGCTCGGCGGTCAGCTCCGTGACACCTTGCTGCGTCAACATCGGTCCAGCCTTGGCGGACTTGCTGGCCTTGGTCACCTTGGGCGACTTTGACCTCTTGCCGTCGGCCGGCGGTACCCCAGGCTGGGTATTCTGCTGGCCGTTGTTCCCGGTGAGCACGCCGGTGACGCCGGTGACCACCCCGACCACTCCGCCGATCGCGCCGCCCAGCACGCCGCCGACCGGACCCGCCGCCTTGTTGCCCTCGCGGGCTCCCTGTTCGACACCCTTGAACAGTCCCTGCGCGTCAACCTGACGCGGCAGGCCCATCACGGCGCATCCGAGCAGCATCGCTCCTGCTGCGATGCAAAGCCGACCGCGCGTCTGCATGGCCCATCCCCTTGCCGTCATGAGTTCAGGCTCCCTGCGCAATCGTAATCGGCCATCAGCGGCGGCATGACCTGGTCCGCGAGTCGGTCGAATTCTATCGTTGCCGCAACGCGCAAGTCCATCTGCTGCACATCGATCGAAAGCGCATTCATGCGCAGGCTCTTCCTTCCGGGCCAGACCGGCTGCTCCACCGCATTGCGTCGCAGCAGCTCATCGCTGCGTTGCAGCCGGCGCGGCGGCTGCGACAAATTGCGTACGCCGTTAGTTCCAAGTTTCGCCTCACCTGCTTTCTCGACAGCTGCATGCAATTCTGCTCTGATTACATGCGAACGAAATCCACGCGCGCGCGCCCCGCGACGCAATAACTAACAAACCGGATTCGTGGTCGTTGAAACGCTTGGCTCACCAGGGAGGGAACGCCATGTCACCGAGGAAGCTTAACCGCCGACAATTTGTTGCTGCGACGGCCGCCAGCTCGGCGGTTCTGATCACTGCGCCCTATGTGCGCGGTGCTTACGCTGCCGGCAAGCTCTCGATGGGCTTCTGGGATCACTGGGTGCCCGGCGCCAACCAGGCTTCGACCGATCTCGTCAACGAGTGGGCCGCCAAGGAAAAGGTCGAAGTGTCGATCGACTACATCACCAGCCAGGGCAAGAAGATCGAGCTGACCATCGCCGCCGAGGGGGCCGCCAAATCCGGACACGACCTGATGGCGATGCCGACCTGGTGGCCGCATGCGCATGCGGAGCTGCTCGAGCCGGTCAACGACATCATGGAGCCGATCATCCAGGAAAACGGCGCCGTGAACGGTACCGTCAAATATCTCGGACAGTCCGGCGGCAAATGGCTGGCCGTGCCGGCCTGCGTCGGCAGCCAGATCAAGGGCCCCTGCACGCGCATCGATCTCATGAAGAAGCACGCCGGTATCGACGTGCAGGAGCTGTATCCCGCGGGGGGGCCGCCGAAGGCGGACAGCTGGACCACCGAGACATTCCTGAAGGCGGCCGAAGCCTGCCAGAAGGGCGGCGTGCCGTTCGGCATCGGCCTCGGCGAAACCACCGACAGCGTCGATTCCGCCGGCGCGTTCTTCCAGGCCTTCGGTGCCGAACTGGTGAATGCAAAGGGTGATGTCACGGTGAAGTCCGACGCCGTTCGCCAGTCGCTCGAATTCTACAAGCGGCTGATCGCGGCGCTGCCGCCGGATGTCGCCTCGTGGGACGACGCGTCCAACAACAAGTGGCTGGTCTCGGGCAAGGGCGCGATGATCATGAATCCGCCGAGCGCCTGGGCGGTCGCCAAGCGCGACGCGCCGCAGATCGCAGAGCAGTGCTGGACCCACGGCTTCCCGGCCGGGCCCAAGGGCCGCTTCGCACCCTTCCTGCCCTATTTCTGGAGCATCTGGTCGTTCTCCAAGAACAAGGAAGCCGCCAAGAGCCTGATCGTGCACCTGTCGAAGCCGTCATCGATCGAGAAGATGGTGGCGGCGAGCGGCGGCTACGACCTGCCTGCCTACGAAAAGCTGACGACACTCAAGGTGTGGCAGGAACAGGGACCGCCGAAGGGGACGCTCTACCACTATCCCAACCCCTACAATCACCAGACGCTGTCGATCGCGGCCTCGCCCGCGCCGCCCAAGATCGCACAGCAGATCTATGCGCAGGCGACCATGACCAAGATGTGCCTGCGCTACGCCCAGGGCGAGAAGATGGAAGCGACCCTCGCCTGGGCCGAAGGCGAGTGTGAAGGCTTCATGCGCAGCTGAACGCGCTTCGTCCCAGTGATGGCGGCCCGCATCCGGCGGGCCGTCGCCATCAGCGTCACCTCTTCGCCCCGCCCGATGATTGCCCTGCCGCTGGCCGGCAGAGTCACGAGGAGCCAGCTTTCATGGTCGATGCCGCCATCGGCGAAAACACCGTCGCACGCCCCCGCTCCGCGGCCGGCCGCAAGGGCCTGCGCCATGCGCTGCGGCGCAAGTCGACCGCCGCCTTCCTGATGACGCTGCCGTTGATTCTCCTGATCGTGCTGCTGGTGGTCTATCCGGCGCTGTATTCGGTGCACCTCGCCACCCTGAACAAGTCGATGCAGCGGTTCGTCGGCTTCGGCAATTTCGAGTTCCTGTTCAAGCGCGACACGTTCTGGCTGGTCGTCAAGCAGTCCTGCATCTTCGCGATCACCGCCGTGGTGTTCAAAGCGCTGATCGGCTTCATCGTCGCGCATTTCGTGCACAACATCCCGGCCAAGGGCCAGCGCAAATGGCGCGGCATGCTGCTGGTGCCCTGGGTGATCCCGCCGGCGATGAGCACGCTCGCCTGGCTGTGGCTGTTCGATCCGTCCTACAGCGCCTTCAACTACACGCTCGCCTACTTCGGCATCGGGCCGATCCCATGGACCGGCGACGCCGCCTGGGCGCGGTTCTCGGTGATCCTGGTCAATGTCTGGTACGGCGCGCCGTTCTTCATGATCATGTATCTGGCGTCGCTGAAATCGGTTCCCGAGCAGCTCTACGAGGCCGCGGCGATCGACGGCGCCAATTGGTGGCAGCGGATCTGGTACGTGACCTTGCCGATGATGCGCAACATCATCGCGATCACCACGCTGTTCTCGCTGATCGTGACGTTCGCCAATTTCGACATCGTCCGCATCCTCACCGCCGGCGGCCCGCTCGACAAGACCCACATCTTCGCGACCTGGGCGTTCCGCGTCGGCATCGAGGGCAGCGACATCCCGCTCGGCGCCAGCGTGTCGCTGTTCATGGTCCCGATCCTGGCGGTCGCCGCGATCTTTATCCTGCGCGACGTCAACAAGCGGGGCAACGAATCCTGATGAGCACCGTCACGATCGACAAGGCCGGCCCGACCCGCAATGTCAAATACGGCTCGATGAGCCGCGACCGCGCCTGGGCGCTGCGCTGGTCCTACTTCTTCCTGACGCTGTTTGCGATCTTCTCGCTGGTACCGCCGCTCTACATGCTGATCACCTCGCTGAAGGGCAGCGCGGAGATCTCGGCCGCGACCAATCCGTGGTGGGTGTTCCATCCGACCCTGGAGAACTATATCGGGCTGCTGACGTCGAACCAGTTCATGCGCTTCTTCTTCAATTCGGCCATGGTCTCGATCGTCGTCGTGATCATCACCATGCTGATCAGCATCCCCGCCGCGTTCGCGCTGTCGCGCATGAAGTTCTGGGGCTCGGCCACGCTCGCGACCGGCGTCTTCCTCACCTATCTGGTTCCGGACAGCCTGCTGTTCATTCCACTGTTCAAGATGTTCGCGCTGATCGGCGACGTCACGGGGATCCAGCTGATCAACCGCTGGTACGTGCTGCTGCTGATCTATCCGACCCTGACGGTGCCGTTCTGCACCTGGATCATGATCGGCTATTTTGCCTCGATTCCGAAGGAGCTCGACGAGGCCGCCATCATCGACGGTGCCTCCTGGCTGCAGACGCTCATCCGCATCTTCATCCCGGTCGCCCTGCCCGGCCTGATCGCGGCGACCATCTTCGCCTTCACCGTGTCCTGGGCGCAGTTCCTCTATCCGCTGGTGTTCACCACCTCGACGGACCAGCTGGTGCTGCCGGTCGGCATCGTGACGAGCCTGATCAAGGGCGACGTCTTCAACTGGGGGCAGATCATGACCGGCGCCCTGCTCGGCGCCGCGCCGCCGCTGATCATCTACGCATTCCTGATGGACTACTACATTGCCGGCCTCACGGCCGGCGCGACCAAAGGCTGAAGACTGGGTTGACGACGAGGGTTGGTGAGACATGGCTGAAGTGAGCTTGCGCAAGATCGTGAAGCGCTACGACGACGTCGAGGCCGTCAGGGGCATCGATCTCGACATCGCCGACCACGAGTTCGTCGTGCTGGTCGGTCCGTCCGGCTGCGGCAAGTCGACGACCTTGCGGATGATCGCAGGGCTCGAGGACATCTCCGACGGCGACATCACGATCGGCGGCGACGTCGTCAACGACGTGCCGCCCAAGGATCGCGACATCGCGATGGTGTTCCAGAACTACGCGCTCTATCCGCACATGACGGTGGCGGAGAACATGTCGTTCGGGTTGCGGCTGAAGCACTACCCCAAAGCCGAGATCAAGAGCCGCGTCGCGGAAGCCGCGCGCATGCTCGACATCGTCGACCTCGTCGACCGCAAGCCGAAGCAGCTGTCCGGCGGCCAGCGCCAGCGGGTGGCGATGGGGCGCGCCATCGTGCGCAATCCCAAGGTGTTCCTGTTCGACGAGCCGCTGTCGAACCTCGATGCCAAGCTGCGCGTGCAGATGCGCATCGAGATCAAGAAGGTGCATCAGAAGGTCCGGACCACGACGGTCTACGTCACCCACGACCAGGTCGAGGCCATGACCTTGGCCGACCGCGTCGTCGTCATGAACAAGGGTCGCATCGAGCAGATCGGCACGCCGAACGAATTGTATCACAATCCGGCGACACGGTTCGTCGCCGGCTTCATCGGCTCGCCCGCCATGAATTTCCTGCCGTGCCGGCTCGAGGAGGCCAATGGCCGGCTGCACATCCGTCTCACCGACCGCATCGCCTTCCCGCTGCCGCCGGCGCGCGCCGCGCGCTATCAATCCGTGGCGCGGAATGAGCCGCTGCTGCTCGGGATCAGACCGGAGCACATCACCGAGATCAGGCCGCATGCCGAGCCCGGGATCGAACCGTTCGAGGCCGTCCTCGACGTCACCGAGCCGATGGGCATGGAGACCCTGGTCTACTTCACGCTCGACGCGACGCCGGCCTGCGGGCGCGTCAACCCCAATGCCGGCGCCCGTGATGGAGCCCCCCTGCGTATGGCCATGGACCTCAACAACATGCACCTGCTAAACGAGACCACGGGCATCGTCATCTGACGGGGCCGACAAGAAACGTGGTTCAAGGGCAGGACATGAGCACGAAGACGGCAACCAACAAGAACAAGATCCTCGTCACGGAATCCTTCTCGGCCAAGGGGCGCGCGCTGCTCGCGGCGCGCGACGATGTCGAGATGATCGAATTCCCCAACATGATCTCGGCCGCTGATTTCTCCGCGCTGCTCACCTCCCATGCGCCGGTGCACGGCGTGGCGCTCGGCGCCACCCGGTTCGGCGAGCCGGAGCTCGTGGCCGCCGGCGACATGAAGGTCGTGACCCGGATCGGCGTCGGCTTCGACGCCGTAGACGTACCCGCGCTCAGCAGGCACAAGGTGCCGCTGATGGTCGCGGGCACCGCGAACTCACCTTCCGTTGCCGAGCAGGCCCTGTTCATGATGCTGACGCTCGCCAAGCGCGCCAACGAGATGCATGCGATGGTGAAGGACGGCACCTGGGGCGCGCGGCTCGGCGTGCTGCCGTTCGATCTCTACGGCAAGACCGTGCTGATCATCGGCTTCGGCCGCATCGGAACCCGCACCGCCAAACGTTGCCTGGCGATGGAGATGCAGGTGCTGGTCTATGACCCCTACAAGCCCGCGGCCGACATCGCCGCCGCCGGCTGCGAGCCGGTCACCGACCTCGACGCGGCGCTGCCGCGCGCGGATTTCGTCAGCATCCACTGCCCGAAGACACAAGAGACCGTCGGCCTGTTCAATGCCGCGCGTCTCAGGCTGATGAAGCCCTCGGCCTATCTGATCAACACCGCGCGCGGCGGCCTGATCGACGAGGCGGCGCTCCACGACGCGCTGGTGTCGGGCCGGCTGGCCGGCGCCGGGCTCGACGTGTTCGAGCAGGAGCCGCCGCCGGTCGGCCATGCGCTTCACGGCCTGCCGAACGTGATCATGGCGCCGCATGTGGCCGGCGTGACCCGCGAGGCGGTCGACCGCATGAGCGAGCAGACCGCCCGGAACATCCTCAGCGTCCTGGACGGCGACCCCATCCGGCAGAACGTGATCAATCAGGACGTGCTGTAAGGGCTCTATCGGCG